>CAYSYY010000330.1:0-4670 GCA_964435265.1 uncultured Gemmatimonadota bacterium | reverse complement strand
TGACCGACGACGGAGTGGACCTGTCGGGGCTGCAGATCTCGGCCGACGGCTCGCTCGTCATCTTCATCCGGGGCCACGATCGGAACGGCGACGGCTGGGTAGCCAATCCGCTGAGCGATCCCAGGGGCGGGGAGCAGGCGGTGTGGGCGATGCGGACCGCCGGCGGGGAACCGTGGAAGGTGGTCGAGACCGGCTCGGCCGTGCTCAGCCCCGACGGCCGCTGGGTCTATTTCGCCCGTGACGGCCAGATCCACCGGGTGCCGACCGATCCGCACGAGCTGACCGCCCGCAGCCCGGTGCCGGGGGCCGGTGGGACCGAACCGCTCTTCCGGGCCTGGGGCACCAACCGCGGTCCGGTGCCCTCCCCCGACGGCCGGCGCCTGGCGTTCACCAGCACCCGGACCGATCACGCCTATATCGGGATCTACGATCTCGACGCCCGGACCGTGACGTATATGGCCCCGGGAGTGGACCGCGATTCCAGCCCCGCCTGGTCGCACGATTCATCCCGGATCGCTTTCATCCGGCGCCCCGGGGATCCCTTCGGCCGGATCGTGGGGGGCGGTGGAGGCGGATCGGGTTTTCCCGGGGGGCGCCCGGCCCAGCCGCCGGCCCGGACCGGCGGGGAACGGGAGGACCGGCCGGACGGGCTGCGGCAGGCCGCCTTCAGCGGAGGATACACCCTCAGTTTCTGGGTGGGCGATCCGGTCACGGGCGAGGCGCATGAGTTCTGGCACGCCGCCCCCGACGATACCGTCTTCACCCGGATATCCGGTATCACCTGGGCCGCCGGCAACGTGATCTTCCAGGCCGAGCAGGGCAACTGGCGGCATATCTTCGCGGTGGCCGTCGACGGCGATCCGAGCGCCAAACCGGGCGATCTCACTCCCGGTGAGGGGATCGCCGAGCAGATCGGGCTCGCCCCCGACGGCGACTGGCTCTACTACAGCTCCAACGTCGGCGATATCGACCGCCGGCACATCTGGCGCACCCGCACCCGGGGGGGGCGGCCCCACCAGCTCACCGACGGCGAGCGCATCGAGACCTACCCCGTAGCCGTGGCTTCGGGCGAGACCTTCGCCTGCCTGAGCGCCACCGAGCGCCAGCCGCAGTCGGTGGCGGTGGTGCGCGCCCGCGGCGGCGAGCCGGTCGTGCTCTTCCCCTCTCTCGGTGACGCCTTCCCGTTCCGGGAGCAGGTGACGCCCGAGAACGTCGTGCTCACCGCCTCCGACGGCCGGGAGTTCCACAACCAGGTCTTCCTGCCCCGCGACCTCAAGCCGGGGGAGAAGCGCCCGGCGGTGCTCTTCACCCACGGCGGGCCGCAGCGGCAGATGCTCCTGGGCTACCACTACATGCACTTCTACCACATGGCGTACGCCATCAATCAGTACCTCGCGGCCAAGGGCTACATCGTCATCTCGGTGAACTACCGCAGCGGCATCGGTTACGGGCGGGAGTTCCGCAACGCCCCGGAGCGGGGGGCGCGGGGCAATGCCGAATACCGCGACGTCGAAGCCGCCGGCCGCTGGCTGCAGAGCCGGCCCGATGTGGATCCGGAGCGGATCGGCCTGTGGGGGCTCTCCTACGGCGGCATCCTCACCGCCCAGGGACTGGCCCGCAACTCCGACATCTTCTCGGCCGGGGTGGACATCGCCGGGGTGCATCTGTGGGGCTCATCGCTCGATCCGGGAAACGTTAGCTATCAGGCCAGCTCGATCTCGGAGATCGACAACTGGACCTCACCGGTCCTGCTCATCCACGGCGACGACGACCGGAACGTGGATTTCGCCCAGACCGTCGGACTGGTGCAGCTGCTGCGGGCCCACGACATTTACCATGAGCTGATCGTATTCCCCGACGACGTGCACGACTCGCTGCTTTTCAAGCGCTGGCTGATCACCTTCCACGCCATGGACGACTTCTTCGATCGCTTCCTGCGGTCAACCCGGACCGTCAGGGGCTCGGTCACCAGCCGCTGAACGGCCAGATCAGCTCGGCCGCGGCGAAGGCGGCGGGCCAGACGGTCCGGTACTCACCGTCCTGGAGCTGGATGATGATGCAGCCCGCCAGGGTGTTCTCGTGGGTGTCGGGATCGAACGCGACGCCGCCCCAGGGCATGATCGTCTCCGCTCCGGGGATGGCGGTCGCCAGAAGGGCTTCTCTGATATCATCGGGGGCGGTCGAAGCGGCCCGGTTGACGGCGTCGGCGAGCACGAGCATCCCGGTGAAGGCACGGGCGGAATTGCCGTTCAGGTCGTGGCCGAAACGCGCGACGAAGAGATCGTTCACCTGACCGGCGAGCGGTTTGCCCGTGGCCAGGTCCACGGCCCAGTCACCGCGTGAGATGACCTCTTCGGCATCGGCCCCCAGACCGGCCACGAAACCGTCGTCGATGAATCCCCCGCCGTAGGTCACGATGGCGACCGGGGAATAGTCGAGGTTCTTGTACGTCTGCATGGAGAGCAGGGCTCCCGGAAGGTAGGACGCCTGCATCAGGACCGCTGTGCCGGCGGCCTTCAACTGCGTCACTTCAGCATCGAGACTGCCGGTTTCGTACGGATAGGAGATGTCCGCGACCACGGTGTAGGCATTCTCTCCGGCCAGGCGGGCCACTTCATCCGCGAACTGGTTCCCCCACATATTGTCGACGCTGAGGATCGCGATGGAATCGAAGGCACAGCCGGCGGTACTGATATCTTCAAAGAACTGGAAATACGTCTCGACGAAGACGTTCAGTTCGGGCGTGGTCCTGAAGAACCACTCGTAATCCCTCTGCCCCAGACTGTGAGCCGTCGAAACCGGGCAGAGGAACGGTATCCCCAGATCCTCGGCGACTTCACTGGCCGCTTCGGTGACGGGACTGCTGTAGGAGCCGATCACGGCGACGACGCCGTCGGTCGTGATCAGGTTCCCGGTCACCTCGGCGGCCGTGGCGGCATCGCTCTCATCATCTCTGATGATGATGTTCAGGGTATCCCCGTTCAGGTTCGAGAACCCGGCGGTACCCGCCATCGGCAGGGCCAGGTCATGGATGCCGTTGATTATCTCGGCCGCCAGCTCGACCCCCTCCTTCACATCCTGGCCGGCGTCGGCCAGGGAACCCGTCAGGTGGGAGATGAGACCGATGTCGACCGCTCCGGGGTGCGGGGCTCCATTGGTCGGGTTCTTCTCGCATCCGCAGATACCGGCGGTAAACAGAAGGCCTGGTAACAGTATCCATCGCCTGATCATGTCTGCGTTCCCGGGTTCAGGGTGTTCATCTCAGAGCCCCAGCTGGCCGAAGATGATCCAGGCCACTCCCAGGGCCAGAAGGGTGTTGAAGACGGTCGCGGCGGCGTAGACCAGAATGGGGGGCCACCCCATCGCCCCTATCTCCTTCACCGACAGTTCCAGTCCGATCGAGAAGAAGGCCATGGCGAAAGCCCATTGGGTCAGCGTCTTCATCACGCCGATCTCGGTCGGGCTGAACACTCCGAGGGAAGCGAGAGCGGCCACCAGGATGAAGCCGAGCACGAACTTGGGGAAGCGGTGCCAGATCACCGCCGGGCTGGGACGCTCCCCGGGCTTGCGTTCGACCACCAGTACGAAATAGAGGGCGAGCAGGAAGGCCGCGACACCGATGAAGACGTTCTGCGCCATCTTCACCACCGTCGCCACCGCCTGGGCTTCTTCACCGTGGATGGTGCCGGCTCCGACGACCGCGGCGGTGGTGTCGATGTTGCCGCCGAACCAGGCTCCCGCCACGCTCCCCGAGAGACCGATGGCGTCGGCGATCCAGGGCATCAGGGCCATCAGGGGAAGAGCGGTGATGATGACCAGGCCGGTGATGTAGGTGATCTCCTCCTTTTTAGCCTGGACCGCCCCGGCCGCGGCAATGGCCGCTGACACCCCGCAGATGGAAACCGCGCTGGCCATGACCGCTTTCAGGGTGTCTCCGAGCTTGAGTTTTGAGGCGAACCACCAGGTGAAGAAGAAGACCGAGCTGACCATGATGACGGCCTGGATCATGCCGCCGGCGCCCTTGCTCAGGATATCGCCCATGCTGATGCGGGCCCCCAGCAGGACGAGCCCGATCTTGAGGAACAGTTCGGTCCTGACGGCGGGACGGATGAAGTCGTAGCTGCGGGTGAGCCGCAGGATACCGTTCACCAGCAGTCCGAGGAGGGCGGCGATCAGCGGGTACTCGAGCGGATTCTTGCCCACTCCCCGGGCCTTGAACCAGCTGCTGATGCCGCCGTCGAGTTCGCCGATCAAGATGGTGAAGAAGACGATCATGACCAGTCCGACGATCAGACCGGTCCGGTTCGTGCCCCGCCCGACCGCCGGGAGGGGTTCAGTTGCGGATGTCATAGCTCGCCCCCCCCTATCGGAAGATGGCGAAGAGGGGCCAGGGTACGTGCGAGATCAGCCCCGATGAGACCAGCGCCACCAGTCCCAATCCGATGATGACGGCGATCCAGTCCTCGCCGAGACGGGTGAACAGGGATTTTCCCGGCTGCGGCATGGCGAGCTTCCTCTGCTAGTTGTTTTCCGAGGCAGTGAAAAGCCCCGGGTCGATCCCGGCCGGCGATCGTGCCGGGCGACGCCGGCGAGCAATGCCGGGAATGAAACCCGACGATCGGTCCCGGGAGTCGGCGCCGCGATTCGGTGGCGAGGATACAGCTGGGGAG
>CAYSYY010000329.1:0-4671 GCA_964435265.1 uncultured Gemmatimonadota bacterium | reverse complement strand
TTCCTGATCAGTGACTGGTCCATCGGAGATCAGCCGGAGGGCGCGGGGCGGCGGGCGCGGAGCCTCACCGTCCCCCTTCCACCCGTTCGCAGTACAGGACGATCGCCTCGTGGATGGCTTCGGCGACCTTATTCTTGAAACTGGTCTGGCGCAGGAAGTTCTCCTCGGCCCGGTTGGTGATGAAAGCCATCTCCACGAGCACCCCCGGCATGCTGGCCCCGTTGAGGACCAGGAATCCGGCCTGGTCGAGCCGGCGCGGCTGGACCTGGTGCCGGATGCGCCCGGTGAGCTCGTCCTGGACGATCCCGGCCAGCACCTGGCTCTCTTCGAGATACTTGGTGCTGAGCAGTTCCCCCAGGATCCCGCGCAGCATGGGTTCGCCCGCATCGAGCTGCAGGGCCCGGGCGTTCTCCTCGAACTTCACCACCGAGTTCTCGAGGGTGGCGACCTGGCGGGACTCGTCGTTCTTGGCTTCGGAGAGGAAGAAGGTCATGAATCCGTTGGCCGAAGGATTGTCGAATCCGTTGGCGTGGATCGAGATGAAGAGATCACCCTGGCGGCGGTTGGCCAGTTCGTATCGGTCGGCGAGGTCGGGGAAGACATCGCTCTCCCGGGTCATGACGACCTCGATACCGCTGGTGCGCGGATCGCGCTGGAGCAGATCGCGCAGTCGCAGGGCGACGTCGAGAACGACATCCTTCTCCTGCAGTCCGGTCGGCCCGATACTCCCCGGATCCCGGCCGCCGTGTCCGGGATCGATGACGACGGTCCGGATACCCCGGCGCGGGACGGCCGGATTCGAGCCCGCTTCCTCGATCCGCTCGCCGGCGGCGGAGCGGCGCAGGGTCAGGAGGAGACCGTCGCGGGTGGGATAGAACTCCGGCTGCTCGTTGTAGCGCCGGGACAGCAGGAAACCGATCTGCAGGACGTCGTCCTGTTCCTCGTAGACCTCGATGCGGCGCACCAGTCCGACGCAGCGGGTACGTTTGAGTGCGGCCACGTCGGCCCGGGCGCCGGCGAAGGTGATGTTCAGCCACCCGCTGTCGTAGAAGGAATCGTACGTCAGGGATTCGGTGAGGAGGATCTCCACTTCGGTGCCCTGCTCCGGCCGGTCGGTCATGCGGAGGCCCAGGATATTCAGCCCGGTCCCCCCGTAATTCAGCCAGCCCTGCTCCGGCAGGTACTCGCACTCCCGCCCGGTGAACTCGCTCAGCAGCCGCGCGACCCCCGCCGCCGGGGCGTAGAGCAGTCCGTCGCAGAGACGGATGGGGCGGGGAAGGTTCACGGCCCAGCCCGACTGGTTGTCGACGATCACATTCGTTGAGCCGAGGGTGAATTTGAGCTGCCGCTGGTCGATGGTCAGGACGTACTTGTTCTTGATGTCCCAGGTGTCCCGGGCTCCGAGGTATCCGGCCAGGTCGGAGAGCCGCAGATAGAGCTCGCCCCCCTCCAGCCGGAGGCCGCGGAGGCGGTCCGGAGTCGGTACGCCGTTGCGGGCGAGATAGACGAACGGCTCGGGACCGGTCACCGAACCCGGTTCCTGGAACCCGGTCAGCGGGGCGGCGGTCGCGATCAGGGGAAAGCCGGTCAGGAGAAGCACGAGTCCGGCCCCGAGAACCGCTCGGGTTTCGGCGGGAAGCACGCTGCGATTCGGATGACTAAGACGATCCATCATATTCTCTGAACGATCCGAACGGTTCACTGGTTCCGGAGCTGTCGTCCGTCATCCTTTCACCGCCCGCATCGCCTGTTTCATCTCGCGTCTGGCCTCATCATCCTCGATCTGCCGCCGTTTGTCACCCTTTCCCCGCCCGCGGGCGACGGCCAGCAGTACCTTGGCGTACCCCCCGTGGAAGTAGAGTTTCAGGGGAACCAGCGTCAGCCCCTTCTGGGAAAGCCGCCCGATGAGACGGCGAATCTCCCTCTGGTGCAGGAGGAGCTTGCGCGGCCGCTTCGGTTCATGGTTGGCGTACCCGCCCTGGGCATACGGAGGGATGTGGCTGTCGAGGAGCCAGATCTCATCGGCTTCGAGGCGGGCGTAGCTGCCGGTCAGATCGGCCCGCCCGGCGCGCAGGCTCTTCACCTCGGTACCGGTCAGCACCAGGCCCGCCTCGATCGTTTCGAGGATCTCGTAGTCGCGGCGGGCCCGTTTATTCGTCGCCACCAGACGCTGGGGCATGGCCACCACCCGCTCCGGTTCGGGCTGCGGCAGATTCCGCGCCCGCACCCCCGTCAAACTACCTCGCGGCCCGATCCGACAGTAGGGAAAAGGAGGTCCGCAACGTGGCTCCCCGACCTTGACGAATCCACCCCTGCGGAATAGGTTTCCCTCTCACCGCCGAAGTGGTGGAACTGGTAGACACGCTGCGTTCAGGGCGCAGTGGGCGCAAGCCCGTGTGGGTTCAAATCCCTCCTTCGGCACCATTGCCTTTCAGAACCCCCGGCGGCCTGAGCCTGCCGGGGGTTCCATGCAAAGAGGTTGCCGCTCCCCCAAAAGGGCGGTATAAGGCAGGGGGAGCGGGTTCCCTCAGACCGGGGTAGAGAGAATGGCGCGGATACTGGTCGTTGACGATGAGATCGCTATTGTCGATGTCCTGAAGACGTTCCTCGAAGATAACGATCACAAGGTCTTCACCGCCTATGACGGCAAGGAGGCGGTTGAGGTAGCCAAACGGGAACGACCGCACGTGATCCTGCTCGACATCTACCTGCCCAAGATGGACGGGATCGAAGTGCTCAAGGCGATCCGCAAGTTCGATGACTCGATCGGGATCATCATGATCACCGCCTTCAGAGAGGAGGATGTCGCCAAGCACGCCCTCGAACTCGGCGCCTTCGACTACATCAACAAACCGTTCGACTTCGACTATCTGGAGAGATCACTGGAAACCAAACTGCAGCTCATGCTGATGTAGGAGTTACTGTGGACGCCGCCCCGACCAGCTCCCACAGATCCCGCCTCACCTCCCCCCTCCGCCTCATCCTCCTTTCGGTCTTCCTGTTGATACCGACCATCGGGCAGGCGCAGGTTTCGGCTCCGGCGGGGATGCGCGGCGGGGTGCTGGTTCCCTCGGGACACACCCTGCCCCGGGGTGCGGTGGCCCTCGGTGTCTACGGCGCTCTCAGCCGGGAATACCCGACCAACCGGGCGGTGGAGGTGACCGCGCTGACATGGGGGATATCCGATGTCTTCCAGCTCTCGGTCGCCGGCGCTTTCTCGATCCAGGCCAATGGCAGCACCTTCACCTCCTTCACCGCCTCGACGAAGGGCTACGCGGTGGGTCCGATCGCGCTCACCGCCCGCCTGCCCGGCCCGGCCGATCGGCCGTTCCAGCTCGCGGCCACCGCCTTCGTGACTCCGGGGATCGGTTCCGAGCCCATGATCGGCCACCACCACCCCTGGGCCCGTGACAGCTTCGACCTCGGCTTCGCCCTGGCCCAGAGCTGGCAGACCGGAACCCTCCAGATCAGGTTGCTCGAGGGTTATGTTATCACCGGCGACACCGCCGTAAACATCCCGAGCCATCTGCTGGCGGGCGCCGGGGTGACCTGGATGGCGCTGCCCTGGATCGGTCTCGAGGGAGAATTCCTGAGCCGCATCGATACCGAAACGCCGATAGTGCTCCCGGAGGATTACCTGGGAGGCAGCGGCGGGGCGGTGGCCTACTTCGGCCCGCGCCTGTCATTCCGGGGGGGAGTCCTCGCCGGGCTCTCGAAGGAACCGGCGAGCGGGACCAGCCAGGCCGAGATGTGGGGCTTGTACGCCCACCTCAGCCTGACCGTCGGCGGAGCCCTCACCGAAACGCCGCCGCGCGAGCGCACTCCGCGGGAGCGCACCCCGAGGGAGCGGCGGCGACCGCAGCCGCCCGAGACGGTCGAACCCCCCGAAACCGGGATCGCGGCGGACACCGACGGTGACGGTGTGCCCGACGCCGACGATCTCGAACCCGACACTCCGGCCGGAGCCCGGGTCGACGCCGCGGGCCGGGCCCTCGACGCCGACGGCGACGGCATCCCCGACGGGATCGACCTCGAACCGGCGACTCCCGCCGGCGCCATCGTCGATCACACCGGTCGCGCTCTCGACTCCGACGGCGACGGCGTACCCGATGGGATCGACCTCGAACCGGAGACACCGCGCGGCGCCCGGGTGGATGAGAGCGGCAAAGCCATCGACGCCGACTCCGACGGCGTGCCCGACGGGATCGACCTCGAACCCGACACCCCGGCTGGCGTGCCCACCGACGCCGAGGGGCGCGGCCTCTACGGTATGGAAGCCGAGCTGATCACCCGCGGCCTGCTGACGCTGAACACGATCTACTTCGATTACAACTCGGCCACGCTCAAGCCGGAGTCGTACCAGACGCTGCGCGAGGTCGGCCTGATCCTTATCAAATACAGCGAACTGAAAATCGAGATCGGCGGGAGCTACAACCTCCAGCTCAGCCGCGTGCGGGCCGAAGCTGTCCTGAACTGGCTCCTGGACAATACAACCGAGCTCACCCTGACCCAGTTCACCGTGAAGGGGTACGGCGAATCACAGCCGGTGACCGACAATGACACCGAGGCGGGGCGCACCCTGATCCGCCGGGTGGTGTTCAGGGTGCTGAACACCGACGTCCTCCAGCGGTACCGGGGGATACCCCCGACCCTGCCCTGAACTCAGGCTCC
>CAYSYY010000328.1:0-4674 GCA_964435265.1 uncultured Gemmatimonadota bacterium | reverse complement strand
CTCGTCATCGAAGGTGATATTGGCGAACGCTTTGAGCCTCTCCTCGTTGCAGAGGGAAACCCGGACCTCGGTGATCTTCACGGCTGGTGCTCACTTTCCCATCGCTGCCGGTGCATGCTGCCCCGGTCCTGGGGTCTCGCGTCCTGCCGCAGTTCGGTCTCCACCACCGCCCGCCCCTCCGCGCTGGCCTCAAGGGCCGCCCGGTGAGCGTCCTCCACGCTGTCGAAGAGCCCGTATACGGCGGACCCACTGCCCGTCATGGAAGCATGGAAGGCCCCCGCACGTATCAGCGCCGCCCGTGAGGCGGCGATCTCCGGGTGGGCTCCGGCAACCGCTTCCAGCAGGTCGTTGTCTATCGTCTCACGGTCGAGGATAGCCCTCAGGTTCCCGTGCGACGAGAGATACTGTCCGTACTCCGGGGCGCGTGTCAAGGTATAGTTGGCCGCCTGGTATGCCCGGGGCGTTGAAACGGCGAAAGGGTGCAGGAGCAGCACACAGGGGGTGCCGCCGAGCCCCGGAACGCGCCGCACCCGCTCGCCGATCCCCTCGACCAGGGCGCAACCGCCCTGCAGGAAAAAGGGAACATCGGCGCCGAGCCCCGCCGCCAGTGCGTTTACGGCCGAGTCCGAAAGGTCGGCCCGGCCCAGGGCGAGGATGCCCTGAAGGACCGCCGCGGCGTCGCTCGAGCCCCCTCCGAGACCGGCTCCGGGGGGGATCCGCTTGATCAGACGGACGGCCACGCCGGACATACCTGCGGCGCCGAGCGCCGCAACTGCCGCCCGCCAGGCCAGGTTGGCGCCATCACGCGGGACCGCTTCCAGCAGCTGAGGGTACGGCGCATCGGGGGCGGTGACGACCTGAAGCGAGACCTCCCCGGCCCGCTCCAGCTCGACCTCATCCCCCCAGGCGAGGGTGTGGACGAAGGATTCCAGCTCGTGGTAGGCATCGGGACGGCGGGCGAGCAGCCGGAGCCCGATATTGACCTTGGCCGGGGCGGGGAGCTTCACCCTTCACGCCAACCCGCTGATCGCCCGTTCGGCCGCTTCGGCGAGGATATGCAGCAGAACGAGGTGCTGTTCCTGCACCAGGTCGGTCCGCCCCGCCGGGGCCGTCACGCAGACATCGGCCGCGGTGAGCGGTCCGCCGTCGGGACCGGTCAGGGCGGCGGTGGCCAGCCCCTGCTCCCGGGCCCAATCGACCGCCCGGACGACGTTGGGCGAGGTGCCGGAGGTGGAGAGCCCGATGAGCAGGTCCCCCGGCCGCATCAGGGCCTCGGCCTGGCGGCGGAAGACTTCCACGTAGCCGTAATCGTTGGCCAGCGAGGTGAGCGCCGAGGTATCGACGGTCAGCGAGACCGCCGCCCGGGGACGCCGCTCGCGCCGGAACCGGCCGACGATCTCGGCCGCGAAGTGCTGGGCCTGGGCGGCGCTGCCGCCGTTGCCGCACAGGAACACGGTGCCTCCCTCCGCCAGTGTCCTCACGACCCGGGCGCAGAGCCCGGTGAAGGCCTCGCGCACTGCCGGAGCCCACTCCGACCCGCCCGGGCGCAGTGCGATCTCGGCGGCGAAGAGGTCCTCGTACCGGGTTTCATCGGGGGTGGCGGTCATCGCGCTCTGCTCCTCTCAGGTCGGTGTCCGGGATCGATCCGCCGGTCGACTTTCCGGGCGATCCGCGGGCCCGTCGGTCGGGGGATCCGGGGCCGGAAGATTTTCGTTCAACCGGCCGCTGCGGTACGGTTCTGGATCCACCTCGACGCCCGCGAAACCGGCCTCCCGCACGCCCCGGACGATCTTTGCGCGCAGTTCCGGGTCCTCGAGACGTCTGAGTTCCTCGCCGGCAACCTCGATCCGGGCCGTGGGGCCGAGATGGCGGACCCGGAAGAGGCGGAATCCTGCGCCGTGGAGCACTTCTTCGGCCCGCTCCACCCGGGCCAGCTTCTCCCGGGTGATCTCCTCGCCGTACGGAATCCGGGAGGCCAGGCACGCCCCCGCCGGCCGGTTCCAGGTCGCGAGCCCCAGCCGGCGACTGAGTTCCCTGATATCCTCCTTGGTGAAACCGGCCTCGAGCAAGGGCCTTCTCACGCCCGCTTCCTCTTCGGCCTGCAGTCCCGGCCGCCAGTCGGCGGCGTCATCGGTGTTGGTGCCGCACAGGATGGTCGTGAAACGGTCCCCGAAGGCCTCCCGGAAAGCCGCAAAGAGGCCCTGCTTGCAGAAGTAGCAGCGCCGGGCCTCGTTGCGGGCAAAGACGGGATCTTCGAGCTCCCGGGTCGTGACCGTGCGGCAGGGGATATCGTACTCCCCGGCCGCGGCCAGGGCCGCCGCCAGGTCGCGCCGCGGCAGAGTCGGGGTATCGGCGATCACCGCGAGCATGCGATCCGGGCCCAGGACCCGCCGGGTCAGCAACGCCAGCAGGGTGCTGTCGACCCCACCGGAGCAGGCGACCAGGGCGCTCGGGAATCCGCCGAGGATCCGGACCAGGGCGGCGGCTTTCGCCTCCAGGGGCGGAGGCAGGGGGGGGAGGATGTCCCGCCCCGGACGGTGCGTGGGTGCGGTCACCGGATCCTACCGCCCCGGAGGCGGAACTTCGGCGGGGGGCGGGAAGCGGTACGGTTCGATCCGCTCGTCGGTGATGGTGAAGAAGAAAACCATGTCGTTGGCGCGGGCGTTCCGGACCAGGTTGATCGGGCCGCTGGCGCCCTCATACGCGCTCACCCCCGCCAGCCAGCGGCGCAGGGCCAGCACGCGGTCGGAAACAGCCTCCCCTCCCGCCATCCGCCAAGCTGTCATGGCCAGCCGTACCGCGTCCCAGGTGAGGGTGGCGGCGCGGCCGGGTTGGGCGCCGTAGGTGGCGTAGTAGGCGTTTGCGAAATCGATCTGCGGCATCGAGGTATACCCGAAGGACCAGGTGTCGGTGAAGATCACTCCGTTGACGTACTCCCTCCCCTGGTTGATGACGTTGAAGGAATTCCAGACCGGCCCGCCAAGGATGGTGGTCACGAGGTTTTTGAACTTCACCTGCGTGGCGATGTAGACCGCTTCTTCCACACTAGATCCAGGCACCAGCAGCCCGTCGATGCTGCCGACCGGAACGAGTTCTTCGAGGGTGTCCTGGTTTGCCTCGACCAGGGCCTCCCGGTCATCGACCGAGATCCCTGCTGTGTCGGCCAGGCTCAGGCGCAGGCCGGCGAAACGGATCTCCTCGAGCTGGACCTGCCAGTCCGCCGCACCGGGAAAATACTCCTGATAGGCGATCACACTGCCCCCCTTCTCCTCGACCCGTAAGGTGAAGGCTTCGGCGAAATCGCGCTCGCTGCCGCTGAAGGGTGTCAGGACGGCGAAGGTCTGCATCCCGAGGCTGTCCATGGCGGCATCGGCCAGGGCTCTGGCCTGAGTCGCCGAGGTGGCCTGGAGCTGGAAGACGTTCTCCCCCAGACGCGGCGCCGTCGATCCGCGGGAGTGGGGCAGGACGATCGGGATGTTCCCCAGCTCAGCCAGAGCCGCGACGATATAGGCCAGATCCTCCTGGTAGGGGCCGATGATGACCTGCGCGCCGTCCTCGTTGATCAGCGCCAGCGTGCTCTCGATGGTGCCGATGAGGCTGCCGGCGGTGTCGCGCAGCCGCAGCTCGACCTCATCCTCACTCATGCCGACCGCCAGCATGGCGGCGTTGCGGATCTCCGCCCCCGGCCGGGCGTCGGGGCCCGATAGCGGGGCGAGGACCCCGATCACGAACCCGGCCGGGCCTTCGGCGGTCAACCGCCCGACGAGGGTTTCGAGGGCTTCAGCCGCCGGTGCGCCGTACCCCGCGCCCGGTGCTTCGGCTTCGATGCGTTCCAGGATCCGGCGGGCGCGCGGCAGATCTCCCCGTTCGGCCAGTTCGGTCGCGGCCAGGGCGGCGATCCAGGCCTTGAGATCGCTCCCCGCCAGATCGATCCCCAGCCGTTCGAGTTCGGCGGTGTCGAGGTTGTACCCGATGATCTCGGCCACCGCGTCGCGGGCCGCCCGTCCGAGGCGGGAATCGGGATCGGCGGTGACCACCCCGACGTAGCTCCGGGCGGCCTCGGCGTACCGCCCGGCCCGGGCGTGGGCCCGCCCGGTGAGCCACTCCCGCTCGATCAGGTACGGCCCGTCGGGGTACTCGCGCGCGAGCCCGTCGAGCGCCTGCAGGGCCGGCTCGGGGGCGTCGGCCCCCAGCCGCGCGGCGGCCAGCAGCAGCCAGGCCGACGCCCGGTGCTCGCCCAGCCCCCCCGTGCGCAGGGCGGCCTCGAGGGTCTCGGCGGCCAGGGTGAAACGCCCCTCGGAGAAATACCGGTGGGCGGTCCGGTAGGGATCCTCCGTCTGCTGGGCACCGACCGGCCCGGGGGCCGGCAGCGCCACCAGCACCGCCAGCAGGGCTCCGGCGACCACGACCGCTCTGAGGTGCGAGACAGGAAGCACGTTCATTCCACCGTTACGCTCTTAGCCAGGTTCCGGGGCTGATCCACATCGCAGCCCCGCTTCAGGGCGACATAGTAGGCAAGGAGCTGCAGGGGGATGACGCCGAGCAGGGGGTAGAAGCAGTCGAGCGTCTTCGGGATATGGACCACCCAGTCCGCCAGCGCGTGGATCGGTTCGTTCCCTTCGGTCGCCACGGCGAGCACCTTGCCGCGCCTGGCCCGGATCTCCTCGATGTTGC
>CAYSYY010000327.1:0-4686 GCA_964435265.1 uncultured Gemmatimonadota bacterium | reverse complement strand
GGAACCTGCCCGCCGAACCCTCCGCCCCACCCCCGGGTACGATCGAACTGCCCGCGACCGGAATCCCGGCGGAATAAACAGCTCCCCGGCACGATCGGCCGGGATCCCTCTCGCTCAACGGCCGACGATCTGTGCCAGCCGGTGCCGGTGCGATGGAGGCATCGCCTTCCTGATGCTGGTAAGGGCATGGTGACAGGTCGTTCTGACTGTGGTCGGCGCGCAGTCCATCACCGCCGCCACTTCATGGGAGGGGCGGTGTTCGGCGATATGCATCTGAAGGATCAACCTCTGACGGGCGGAGAGACCGTCGAGCACAACCGCCAACAGATCCTTCGCACCGTCGCACTCTGTGATCAGCGGCGGGCCCTGTTCCTCCGCCGTGCTCCGCATGGTGCGGTAGTGTCTCAGGAGGTCGTTGGAGCGCCGGTTCCGGATGACCACATCCCGACCCAGGTTCTTGGCGACGGTCACCGCCCAGGCCCGGAAGTCGGTCTGGAGCGAGAGCCGCGGCAGGTGGTCGATCACCCGTATCCAGGCGTCGTGGACGATATCTTCCGGTTCAACGGCGCCCGACGCATACGACCGGCAGGCCCGGTGCATGACGGCGGCGTATCTCCCGTAGAGAACGGCGATCGCCTCGCTGCTCCCCTCACGGGCCCGCAGGAGAAGCTGGCTGTCCGGCATCTCGGTCACGGGCAACCTCGCGTATCAGGTACTCACTCCCGGAAAGTGTTCTGCCGGCTGAAACGGACCTGGTACCAGTAACCCAGACCGACGGCCGTCAGCGTATAGAGCGGGGTGAGAAGAAAGTTGATCTCCAAGGTTCGGTCCCACCGGGAACCGAGCAGAAATGCAGGCCGGGAACCGAGCAGAAATGCAGGCGAGAGTCCCAGCGATGAGAGAATGGTTAAAGTGATGGCTATCCCGATGAGCCACTGCACGGTCGTGAACAGGGGCCGCTGCCGCCTGATTTCGAGGAGCATGATGAGAAAGGAGAGGGTGAGGCTGAGGGTGATCATGCAGAGCACGGCCCCGGTCGACGCCGACGTCATCAGGGCGAGCCCGCAGAGGGAGACGATCACGAAGGTGACGGCATGCAGCAGGATCACCGTGTTGAGCCGGGCCTGCCCGATCTCATGACGGGTTACGGGCAGGGAGAGCAGGAACCGCAGACGCTGCTCGGCCTTCTGCACGGTGATGAGCCGGTAGGTGATGACCTGATGACCGAAGACCGCCAGCCAGAGAAGGAAGGTGAACAACGGTTCCGAATCCGGACCGCCGAAGAACGAGACTTCTCTGCGGGGGGCATTCACATTCAGGAGGATGGGAGATGCCACCAGCAGGAGCAGACCGTAAAAGGTGATCCGCGCGTTCCGGTGATAGCGGAGCTCGTTCTCCATCAGCCGCCAGATGGCGTGTTTCATCTGTCTCCTCCCTCCTGAACATTCTTCAGGATCGCCACGGCGATCTCGTCGATCCCGAGATGGGAGACGTGCAGGTCCTCTACGCCGAGTTCGGAGAGACGGGGGAGGACCGCTTCGTAATCCGAACAGTACAGCCGGTGTTCGGCCCCTTCGGAGCGATGTTCGACGCACTCCGGCAGTGCGGGCAGCTCGCCGTCGTGGCGAAATAGGATCTGCCGCCACCGGTCGATGAGGTGATCGGTGCGCTCGGTCAGCAGGAGCCGGCCGTTCCGGATAATGGCCAGTTCATCGGCCAGCCGGCTGATATCGGCGAGCACGTGCGTGGCGTAGAAGACCGCCCTTCCCTCGTCCGTCTCCAGGTACTCCCTGATGACGTCGAGGGCCTCGATCCGGACGACGGGATCGAGCCCCTCGGTCGGTTCATCGAACAACAGTATCTGGGGCAGGTGGGCCAGGGCCGCGACGAGTCCCAGCTTCACCCGGTTCCCCTTGGAGAGATCCCGGACCGGTTTCTCCAGATCCAGGCCGAGGCGATCCGCAAGGTGAGCGATCAGGTCGGCATCCCAGCGGTGGTAGAAGGAGTGCAGGAACGCCAGGTTCCGGCTCCCCGTCCAGTTCTCGTAGAACGGGCGTTCCTCCCCCAGGAAACCCACCAGCTGCTTCCAGTGGGGGTCCCAGTGTTCCGGGGGGAGATCGCCGATCGTGATCGAGCCGGCATCGGGATGCACCAGACCGGCCAGGCAGTGGATGGTGGTTGTTTTGCCCGCCCCGTTGGGGCCGATGAAACCGAGCACCGTGCCGCGCTCGAGGACCAGGTCGAGAGGACCGAGGGTGAAATCGCCGTATCTCTTTACCAGTCCTGAGACGGAAAAGGCCGCGCTCATGACTTATCCCCCTTTCCCTTCAGGATGGCGTCCAGGACGGTGCGGATCTGCGCCTCGCTCAGTCCCTGGGCCTGAGCGTCCCGGAGGAGGGGGCGCAGGGCTTCAGCGAACCGCTCCCGGGCCAGGGTCTCCTTCCTCCGGCCCGTCAGCTCGGCGACGAAGAATCCCTTCCCCTGCCGGGCGTTCACGAGCCCTTCATGGGTCAGATCCTCATAGGCCCGCCGGACGGTGATCGAACTCACCCGGTGTTCGCGGGCCAGGGTACGGATCGACGGCAGGGCGTCACCCGGCTTCAGACGTCCGGCCAGGATCCGGGCCCGGATCTGCCGCGAGATCTGCCCGTGCAGGGGCTCGGAGGAATGTTCGCTCACGGTCAGGAGCATCGGGGACCGACCTGCGACGAGATGAGTGATGACCGGATTGTGCGTATGTATGCGACCGGATTACTGTATCTATCTTATATGCACAGTATATACAGTTGTCAAGAGGGAATCACGCCGGCAGAATCGCTGTACCGGAACGGGCGCGAGCACGGATGAACGCGCGGGAAGGCAGGTTCCGTCGGGCAGGCGATCGGGGAGGTGTCAGCCCCGCCACTCGGTGTCGTCGACGGTGGTCTTGAAGTCGGCCTCGATCCGGTCGGGGACCTCCTCATCCTCGACCGCGGCGATCTGCTCCGCCGACGGCACGCCGACCCAGACCAGGCTGGCCCGGCGGCACTTCGTGGTGATGACGTCGAAATCCTCGCACTTCTCGTAGTCGTCGTAGCAGATGCTGGAGAGGTTGTTATCCATCTTCATGAGATCGGATTCGCGCGTGCAGGACATGCAGCCGAGGCAGCCGACCGTACAGACCTTCGAGACGTCCTTCCCCAGGTCATGGTTGGAGCAGGCCACCACCAGCATCTCGGAGCGCTTGAAGGGCACCATGGTGATGATGTTGCGCGGGCAGGTGAGCGAGCAGACCTTGCAGCCCACACAGGCTTCGTAGTCAACCGTGGAGAGCCCGTCGACGACGTGGATGGCGTCATAGTCGCAGGCCCGCTCGCAGTCCCCCAGGCCGAGGCAGCCGTAGGTACAGCCCTGGTAGCCGGCCACCAGGTTGGCGGCGGTGCAGGTCGGCTCGCCGGTGTACTCCATCCGCTCCAGCCGGTCATCCCAATGAGCGGCGCAGTGCACCACCGCCTTGTACGGCCAGGTCTCGGTGATCTCCACCCCGATGATCTCGGCGATCCTTTTGGCGCAGGCGGCTCCGCCGGGACCGCACCGGGCCACATCGGGTTCCGCACCCGAAGCCACCGCGACGGCGTAGGCCCCGCAGCCCACATAGCCGCAGCCCCCGCAGTTGGCGCCGGGCAGCACCGCCTGGATCGCCTCGACCCGGGGGTCGACCTCGACGTGGAAGACCCGGTTGGCCCAGCCCAACACCCAGCCCATACCGACCGCGAGCAGGGTCAGGATAACGGCGGCCAGAACGAGGGTAACGGTGGTGACCACGTGAGAACCTCCCTACCGGGCGATCAGGGCGGCCAGGGCCTGCTCGACCCCCCGGTCGACACCGGTGAAACCCATGAACGCCATCGCCATGATACCGGCCACGATCAGGGCGATCCCAGCCCCCCGGAGCGCCGTCGGCACGTCCGCCAGGTCGAGTTCCTCGCGGATCCCCGCCATGAGGGAGATGGCGATGGTGAAACCGATCCCGCCGCCGATCGCGAGGACCAGTGCCTGGTGCAGGCCCCAGAGCCGGGTGGGATCCTGCAGGTGCTTCATTATCTCGAGACAGGCGAATAGGATGGCGCAGTTGGTCGTGATCAGAGGCAGGTAGACACCGAACGACTCGTAGAGCTTCGGCTGGAACTTGCGCACGTACATCTCGACGAACTGCACCGACGAGGCGATCACGAAGATGTACATGATGTAACTGAGGACCGAGAGGTCCACGGTGGCCCCCTCGGCGCCGCCCATCACGTTCCACACCCACAGCGGCAGCGGGGCACCGGGGCGCAGGATGAAGGCGGTGAATGACCAGCTCAGGAACGATGCGATGGTGATCACGAAGGTGACCGCGAGCCCCATGCCGAAGGCCGTGTCCACCCGCCGGGAGACACCCAGGAAGGGGCAGATCCCGACGAAGTAGTGCAGCACGAAATTGTTGATCAGGGCCGCGCCGATGAAGATCAGGACGAGCGAGCTGAAGGTCTCCATGATATCCCCCTACCCTGTCGAGGCCCTGGCCGCGCGACGCTTACCGAACCACTCGGCGCCGCCCAGCAGCAGTCCCAGGGTCAGGAAGGCGCCCGGGGGGAGCACCATGATGCCCCAGGCGGGCCAGCCGGTGCCGAGCACGTTGACGCCGAACCAGGTGCCCGATCCCAG
>CAYSYY010000326.1:0-4687 GCA_964435265.1 uncultured Gemmatimonadota bacterium | reverse complement strand
ACCGCCTGGCGGGGATCGGTATACCCCGGCCGGCAGTTCTCATCGCCCGCGAACATACCGCCGGGGGCCTGACCGTACATCTCTCGGATGGTGGCGTAGTTCCGGTACGAGGCCTCCAGGTGCACCGGATCGTGCGACTGCATCCAGTAAGTGGTCGGCTGCCCGAAAGCCTGGGACATGTTCACGTTGTGCCAATCCGTCACCCCGCCGGTCCAGTCGGCGGTGCGCCGGTAGACCTTTTCGGCCAGCGGAAGCAGTCCGGTATCCCCGGTGCGGTTGTAGAGCCAGTAGACGCTGAAGAGCAGATCGCCGCCCCGCATCCGGGGCCAGTAGCCGACCAGGAAGCGGTCCTCAGGGACTTCCTTGAGGTAGTCGAAATAAGCGGTCATCAGCTCGATGACCCGTTCATCACCGGTATAGTCGTACCAGTCCTGCAGGCAGAAGAGCATGATCATGTTGGGCCAGAGGTCGTCCCGGCCGGTCAGCCGGGTGGCCGCCCCGGTGCGCCCCCGGTCGGGCCCGAACCAGCCGTCGGGTTTGCGCGAGGCCAGAGCGCCCTCGATCCAGATCCGGGTCTCGGCAAGCATCGCCTCATCACACAGCAGGTAGGCGAGGTTGCCGTACCCTTTCAGCCAGTAGGGGGGCTCCTCCCAGCCGTGATCGCCTTCCCCCGCCGGGCTCAGCCAGGCGTTTCCCTCCTTGGCGAGGAAGCGGCTGATCTCCCCGAGGTGGCCGTGGAAGCCTTCAGCCTGTAGCTCGAGCTGCTTGCGCAGCCACCCCTGTGGACGGATCGAACGGATCGGCAGTTTGATTAGCGGATTCGGCGCCAGGGGCGGACGGTTGGCCGGGTAGTAACTGTTCACCGCATCGGTGGGGGGGCTGTCCACGACCTCCACGCCGGGATCGGCACAGCCGACCGCGGCAACAAAGATCATCATGCCGAGGAACCTCCAGATCGCGTTACCGGTCCTTTTCTTCATCGCCGGATCCATCGGTGGTGTCATGGATTGTGTCCTCTTCAGGGGTGTGGCAGTTCAGAGAAGGTACCGGAAGAAACGGGAAAGGGGAAAGATCGGATGTACTGACAAGTCACGTGACATGACACTGGTCATCGACTGCGTATGTGAGATAGGTTGGTTGATATACTGTGAAGAAGACCGATAGCAGACTCTTGGGAGGATCTGAACCGATGTTCTCACGACCGATCACCCTCCTCGCCCTTGTCGCTTTCCTGTGGTACCCGTCGAAGATACCAGTGGCGATTCCGGAGGGGGCTGCGGCGGCGGTTCCTCAGGACGTCCGGATGCTCGGCGACGGAGCCCTGCGTTATATCGAGCTCACCGGCACGCCATACGAGCGGGGCCTCACCCACGGCCGGGCTTTGAAAGACGATATCCACGAGCTCCTGCGGATCTGGAAGGCGGACATGGCCCGGACCACCGGGATGGAGGCCGATGAGTTCATCTCCCTCTTCCTGGCGGGGACCGACTACGGGAGTGCGATCCGGGCCCACACCCCCGGGTTGCTCGACGAGCTCAGGGGGATCGCGGAGGGTTCGGAGGCCGACTACGGCGACCTGTTCATGTTCCAGCTCATCGACGAGTACTGGTTCAACGCCGCCGACCTGCTCTCACAGCACGGCGATACCTCACTGGGAAACGACCGCGCCGCCGACCTGCTCTCGAGGCACGGCTGCACCTCGCTCGGAGTCGACCGCACCGCCGATCATCCCGCCGTGACGGCCCAGAACATGGATATCCCGCAATTCTATCACGGTTTTCAGATGGTGATGAAGATCACCGAATCCGGCTCCGGGCACCGCTCCCTGGTGCTGACCATGCCCGGACACCTCGGGACCACCGGCATGAACGACCGTGGTGTATCGGTCAACGTCAACACCCTCATCCAGCTCGACTACGGCACGACCGGCCTGCCGGTCACCTATGTCGTGCGGGGGGTGGCGGCGTGCTCGACGCAGGAAGAGGCGATCGCGCTCATCGAGTCGGTCCCGCACGCCTCGGGACAGAATTACGTCATCGGCGGTCCCGAACACCCGGTCAGCCTGGAGTGTTCGGCCGGCCGGGTGGCGGAATACCGTCCCTTTCCCGGAGGGTCGTATACCTATCATACCAACCATCCCCTGGTGAACACCGACTGGTCCCGGCGTTACCTGGCGAGGCTCGAGCAGCGGGGGAGGACGGTGGAGCAGGGGTTGGGCACCTGCTACCGCTTCATCGCCCTGCAGCAGCGTTTCACCGCCGCGGGTGACGACCTCTCGATCGAGTTCGTCAAGGATGTTCTCCGCTCCCGGGACCACGAGATAGATGTGATCAGCAATCCCGGCACCTTCGCCGGCGTCATCTACGAACTGGGCGAACGGCCGCGCCTGCATATCGCTCCGGGGCGGCCGCACGAGACGCCGTTCCTCATCGTGGAGTTCTGATACCCGCTGCGGGTCACTCCCCGGCCCGCACCTGAGACTCGTGCCCTGTCACGCGACACGGCACCTGGAACCTTCCGTCGGGCTCTCCGTACCATGCGCATGGTATCGGTCCTTTCCCAATCGCTTCGGAGTCATGTGATGCACCCCTGTGATAACCGCCCGGCTGCCCGGCCGCAGCTGCTCTCTGCGTTAACCGGCAGACTCTTTCGGATAGTTCTCCCCCTGCTGGCCGTTACCGCCCTTCTCCCGGGCTGCGGTCTGTTCGGCCCGTCGGAATCGGAAGCTGAATTCTGGGCGCGCATGGACGCCTACGTTACGAAGCACATGGATCCCGCCGGGTCGGGGTTCGGGGTCGTCGCCATCCATGAAGGCAGGATCGCCTTCGCGCAGGGTTGGGGGATGGCCAACATCGAATCCGGCATCGGATTCTCACCCGACACCCCCTGTGCTGCCGCCAGCCTGACAAAGCAGTTCACGGCCGTGGCCATCCTCATGCTCTCTGAACGGGAACTGCTCACCCTGGAGACGCCGCTCTGCTCGATCCTCCCGGAACTCCCGCCGGCGTGGTCGGCCGTCACGGTCCATCATCTCCTGATCCACAAGTCGGGGATACCCAACTATCTCGCGATCACCGGAGATGGACCGGAAGATCTCGACGGGCTCACGAACCAGGCTGCCCTCGACCTCGTTCTTGCTGATCCCACACTCGATTTCGACGCCGGGAAGGGAACGTCCTACTCCAATACCGGCTATATTCTCCTGGCCATGATCATCGAACGGCTCACGGAGATGAGCTATGCCGAGTTCATACAGGAGAACATCTTCGAACCGCTGGGGATGACCTCGACCTTCGTGGATGATGGATCAGCGCTCACGCCTGAATCCACGGCTCTGCCGTACGACGAGAACAACCAGCGGTACGAGTATGCATATCATACCTGTGGTGACGCAGGCATCTATACCACCCTGAACGATTACGCGAAGTGGGATCAGGCTCTGTACACCGACGAACTCGTCGCGAAGTCCACGCTGAGCCTCGCCTTCCGCGGGTACACCGGCGGCGACAGCAATTTCGGTTACGGCTGGATGGTCGGCAAACACCGCCGCTGGAAGTCCCTGCGTCACGGGGGATTCATGCCCGGCTATCTGAATTACGTCTTCCGGGTGCCTGAAAAGCACTTCACCTACCTGTTCCTCTCCAACGGGGGGGTGTTCGCGAACAACGGCTTCGGCACGTGGACGGATACCTTCAAGGAGGAGATCTTAGACTACTATCTGTGATACGGCCACTTTTCCCACAACCATTTCGCTCCCCGACCCGACTCATAATAAAGAATGGGGACCGCAGCCGACATCCAGGTCGATGACCGCAGGCTCATAGCCCTCGTCCTTCACCAGGGCGATGAAGGAGCCTTCCGCGAACTCTATCGGCGCTACACCCCCCGGCTGCTGGGATTCGTCGCCCGCCTGATGGCGGGCGCTGCCGGCGAGGCGGAGGATGTCGTGCAGGAGACATGGATCCGCGCCTGCGAGGGCCTCGACCGGTTCCGGGGGGGATCTTCTTTCGCGACCTGGCTTCACGGGATCGGACTCAACGTGGCCCGTGAACAGCTCCGCCGGGAGGCCGGTTCACGGGTTGTGCTCATGGACCGATTCCCTGATATCGGAGCACCCGAAGGGCGGTATGACGACCGGATCGATCTGGAGCGTTCGATCCGGATGCTGCCCGACGAGCAGAGGATCGTCCTGGTGCTCCATGATATCGAGGGGATGAAGCATCGTGAGATAGCCGCCCGGCTCGGGATACCGGTCGGAACATCGAAGAGCCATCTGTCCAGGTCGCGGCTGACACTGCGCGCGATGCTGTCGGGAGTCGAGGAGAGCGAACATGAACGAGGATGAACGCACGTTCCGGGAGATCGATGCCCTGGCGGAGCTGCCGCGGGAACGCGAACCGAGTGCCGGCCTCGAGGATCGGGTAGTCAGCGAACTCTACCGGCGTGGGATCCTGGGGCCGCGGCGGCGCACCGTGATCGAGCACAAGCTGTCCGAGATGCGTGCTGGAGAGAAGGACTGGTATGTCTACCGCTATCTAGGCGGAGAGGGCTTCCTGCCCAATTACGCCTTTCCGCGCCAGTCCACAGTGGTCTCATTCGACTTCAGTGAGGACGAGCTGGCTCGCGATCCTTCCATCGCCCTGAATGAATACGCACCGGGCAACTTCATCTACTATCGTGGTAGCCG
>CAYSYY010000325.1:0-4693 GCA_964435265.1 uncultured Gemmatimonadota bacterium | reverse complement strand
CCACCGGCCACCCCCTCTACGGCGAGTACGCCCAGGACCACGAACCGGTCGGGGGGCAGGATCACGCCGTCGGCCATTCGGTGCGGGCGGCCTACCTCTATACCGGCATGGCCGACGTGGCCGCCCTGACCGGCAACCGGGAATACGTCCGGGCGCTGGACCGGATCTGGGACGAGGCGGTCAACACCAAGCTCTACCTCACCGGGGGAATCGGCGCCAGCGGCGGCAACGAAGGTTTCAGCCACCCCTTCGTGCTGCCCAACTTCAGCGCCTACTGTGAGACCTGCGCTTCGATCGCCAATGCGATGTGGAACCACCGCATGTTCCTGCTCCACGGCGACGCCCGCTACCTCGACGTGGCCGAACGAGCCGTCTATAACGGTTTCCTCTCCGGCATCGCCCTGAGCGGGGATCTCTTCTTCTACCCCAACCGGCTGGCTTCGGCCGAAGGGGCCGAGCGCTCGCCGTGGTTCAGCTGCGCCTGCTGCCCTTCCAACGTGGTGCGGTTCATCCCCGCTTTCCCCGGGTACCTCTACGCCCACGCCGGGGACGACATCTTCGTGAACTTCTACCTGGCATCGACCGCCACCGTCACGACCGACCGGGGTACGGTGCGGATCACCCAGCAGAGCCGCTACCCGTGGGAGGGCCGGGTGACGATCCGGGTGGCTCCGGGGACCGAGGGCCGCCGCTTCACCCTCAACCTGCGCCTGCCCGGCTGGGCCCGGAACGAAGTGGCGCCTGGCGACCTCTACGGTTTCGTGGGCGTGGTAGAGGAGCAGCCGGAGGTGCGGGTGAACGGGGAGCCGCAGCGTCTCAGGATCCGCCGGGGTTTCATCCGCCTCCGCCGGAACTGGCGGGCCGGGGACGAAGTGGTTCTGGACATCCCCATGCCGGTCCGCCGGGTCATCGCCCGCGAGGAGGTCGAGGACGACCGCGGCCGGGTGGCCCTGCAGCGGGGTCCGATCGTCTTCTGCGTCGAGGGAATCGATTCCGAAAGCGGTACCGTGCACGATCTGGTCCTCTCGGACTTCGGATCCCTGACCACCCGTTTCGTCTCCGACCTGCTCGGCGGGGTGCAGACCGTGTCGGGCCGGGCCGGCACCACCCGCCGGGATGAGGAGGGATCGATCCACGAGACCGGCACGGTCGCCTTCACCGCCATCCCCTATTACGCCTGGGCCCACCGCGGCCGCACCCCCATGGCGGTCTGGCTGGCCGCCGAGCCCGGGGCGGTCCGCTCGGACGACATCAGCGCGGCACGGAACAGGTGAGGAGGGAAACATCATGAGAGATCTGACGCGCGTGGCGAGAACAGCCTGGATCCTGCGCGCCGCTGTTCTGGCGGCGGCCGTTACGGGCTCAGCAGGTCTCGCGCTCCGCCCCGCCGAGGCAGGGGCGCAGCAGGTGGCGTTCTCCGACTGGTTCGAGGATGCCACCATGCGGGTGGACTTCCACCAGACCGGAAACGCCGAACAGTTCTTCTTCTCGATCGACCAGATCTACCGGGGGGGCCGCTGGGCCGGGAATCCCCGGCGCCCCGTGGACGGTCTGAACAGCGGCATGTACTACGTCAAGGTCTACGACCTGGCCTCGAACCGCCTGCTCTACGCCCGCGGCTTCCAGACGCTCTTCGGCGAGTACCAGACCACCACCCCGGCTCAGGAAGGAGTGATGCGATCGTATCTGCAGACGGCGCTGATCCCCTGGCCGAAGGGGCCGATCGTGCTCGTGATCGAGGGCCGGGGTGAATACAACCTCCTGGTCCCGCTCTTCGCCGAGCGTATCGATCCGGACGATGTGAACATCATCCGCGAGGAGCCCGATGCGCGGATCGAGGTGGTCGAGATCCAGATCAACGGCGACTGTCACGACATGGTCGACTTCGCGCTCATCGCCGAAGGGTACACCGCGGCCGAGAAGGAGAAGTTCGTCGCCGATGCCCGGCGAATGACCGGGGTGCTCTTCCGTTCCGAGCCTTTCACGAGCAACCGCCACCTCTTCAACATCCGGGCCGTCTTCATCCCCAGCACCGATTCCGGGGTGGACGAGCCCCGCCGGGGGATCTTCCGCCGCACCGCGCTCGACGGAGCCTTCAATGCCCTCGATCTCGACCGCTACCTGCTGATCGACGACCTCAAGGCGATGCGCGACGCCGCCGGTGCCGTGCCCTACGACGTGCTCGGAGTACTGGCCAACATGACCCGCTACGGCGGCGGCGGCATCTATGGCGACTACTTCGTCTCCACCGTTGACAACGAGCGCAGCGAGAGCGTGTTCATGCACGAGCTGGGCCATCACATCGCCAACCTGGCCGACGAGTACTTCACCGCGACCGTCTCCTACAACGAGTTCTTCCCCGAGGGCCAGGAGCCGCACGAGCCGAACATCACCCGCCTGCTCGATCCCGACAACGTGAAGTGGAAGCACCTGCTCACTCCCGACATCCCGATCCCCACTCCATGGGGCCAGGACGAGATCGCCGCCCTCGAGGCGCAGGGCGCCGTGCTGCGCGGGGAGATGCGCACCGAGCTCGCCCGCCTGCAGGAGAGCGGGGCCGCCGCGGAGCAGATCGATGAGGCCCGGCAGGGGTACCGGGAGCGGATCGACGCCCTGAACTCAGAGGCCCGGGAGGTGCGCCGGCACTACCAGGAGCTCTATCGGGGACAGGTGGGGGTGTTCGAGGGCGCCGGGTACAGCGCCAAGGGCATCTACCGTAGCGAGGTCCACGTCGGGATGTTCTACGAGGGCTCGTATGGTCCGGTGAGCGAGGAAGCGATCCGGCGCATCATCGAGCATCTGACCGGGCGGTGATCGTACGGTGACTTTGTCGATCGCCGTACCGGCCGAACCCGCGGAAGATGACCTCACCGGACCGGACGGTCCAGGAGGAGAAATTCAGATGCCTGTCAACCGTTCCCTGCTTCACGTCCGGACCGGATCGCACCGGTTCCCGATCTCTTCTCCCCTCCTTCCGGTCGCCGGCCTGCTCCTGCTCTCCTGCGGGGGCCGGGCGCCGGTCGAGGAGGCGGTCGGGATCGTTCCCAACCCCTCCTTCGAACGGGTGGCCGAGGGCGCTCCTGAAGGGTGGAGCTATCGCCGCTGGGGCGGTCGGGGCGTGCATGATTTCGTGACCGGCGGCCGAACGGGTGAGAGGTGCGTGAGCCTCGCTTCGGAGCGCGGGGCCGACATCACGTGGAGCGCGATCGTGCTGGTGCGGCCCTTCTCCCGCTACCGTCTCTCCGGCTGGATCCGCACCGAGGAGGTGGCGGCCGGCTCCGGCCGCGGCGCGCTGCTTAACCTGCACGGTCTGAGCGAAGCCCGCTCGGAGGCCCTCACGGGCACCACCGACTGGAC
This sequence comes from uncultured Gemmatimonadota bacterium, assembly GCA_964435265.1. GTDB lineage: Bacteria > Blakebacterota > Blakebacteria > Blakebacterales > Blakebacteraceae > CAYSYY01. Next base: position 1,336 of record CAYSYY010000325.1, on the reverse strand, counting down.
CGAGGTGTCGTTCACCTTCGACACCGAAGCCAACGATGCGGTGCAGATCAACTGCCTCCTCGGCGGCTGGGGCTCTTCGACCGGCCGGGCCTTCTTCGACGACATCGGACTCGAGCTGCTGGAAACGACCACCCCCCGGCCGGCCGTAACGATCGAAGTAGGCGTCGAGGCGGCCCCGGTGAACCCCTACATCTACGGCCAGTTCATCGAGCACCTGGGGCGCTGCATCTACGGCGGCATCTGGGCCGAGATGCTGACCGACCGCAAGTTCTGGTACGTTCCGGGGCAGGCGGAGTCGCCGTGGAACGTCATCGGCGGCGATGAGGTCCTGCGGCTGGAGCGGGCGGCCTCCTTCGTGGGCGAGCAGACCCCGGTCATCATCCTGCCCGGCGACGGCTCCCCGGCCGGGCTCGCCCACGGCGCCCTCGCCCTGGAAGCCGGGCGGGAGTACGTGGGCCGGGTCGTGCTGGCCGGCGACCGGGAAGCCGGTCCGGTCGAGGTGAGCCTGGTCTGGGGAGATGACGCGGGGCAGCGCGAGACCGTCACCATCACCGGGATCGGACCTGAGTACCGCACCAGCGCGCTGCATTTCACCGCCGCCGGCGGTACCGGTGAAGGCCGCCTCGAGATCACGGCGAGCGGGCGCGGCGAGCTCTCGATCGGGACCGCCTCGCTCATGCCCGCCGACAACATCGAGGGGTTCCGCGCCGACACCATGGAGCTGCTCCGCGAGCTCAACGCTCCCGTCTACCGCTGGCCGGGGGGCAACTTCGTGAGCGGCTACGACTGGCGCGACGGCATCGGCGATCCCGACCGGCGCCCCCCGCGCAAGAATCCCGCCTGGCAGGGGATCGAGCACAACGACGTGGGTCTGCACGAGTTCATCCGCTTCTGCGAACTGCTCGACACCGAGCCCTACATCACGGTGAACACGGGGCTGGGCACGGTCGAGAGCGCGGCCGAGGAGGTGGAGTACTGCAACGGCGGCGCCGACACCCCGCTGGGGGCGCTGCGGGCCCGCCACGGCCGCCCCGAACCCTTCGCCGTACGCTGGTGGGCGATCGGCAACGAGATGTACGGGGGCTGGCAGCTCGGGAACATGCCCCTGGAGGAGTACGTGCAGAAGCACAACCGGGTGGTGGAAGCGATGCGGCGGCGCGACCCCGGGATCATCGTGGTGGCGGTCGGTGCGGTGGGCCGGTGGTCGGAGACCATGCTCGCCGGATGCGCCGACCACATGGACTTCATCAGCGAGCACTTCTACTGCCAGGAACGTCCCGGTCTGCTGGGGCACACCGCCTGGGCGGCCGAGCGGGTGAAGGAGATCGCCGACGCC
>CAYSYY010000324.1:0-4704 GCA_964435265.1 uncultured Gemmatimonadota bacterium | reverse complement strand
GCAGATCCTCAAGAATCCCGGTTTCGGTCTCGTGATCGTGTTCACCCTGACGCTCGGGATCGGAGTGAACACCCTGTGCTTCAGTATGGTCGAGTCGATCCTCCTGCGCCCCCTGCCTTTCCCCGATCCCGACCGCCTCGCCCGCGTTTCGCTGCTCATGCCGCCGAATCCGGTCATCGGGCTTACCGAGCCGGGGAAAATGGTCTGGTCGTATCCGAAATACCGCCTGCTCCGCGAATCCCAGCAGATATTCGAGAGCACCGCCACCTACTACCGGAGCAACATGACTCTTTCGGGAATCGGAGAACCGGGGCGGTTTGAAGGCGAAATCGTCGGTGACGATTTCTTCTCGATCCTCGGGATCGTGCCGGAGTTCGGCCGCGATTTCGGAGCCGCGGGGGAAGATGTCTTCACCGGGGACCAGGTCGTCATTCTGGGGCACACGCTGTGGGAGCGATTCCTCGGTGGTGATCCGAACATTCTCGGGCGATCGGTCCTGCTGGATTCCATACCATTCACTGTCATCGGAGTTCTGCCGAAGGGCTTCCGCGGCCTGCACACCTCTGCGGATTTCTGGATCCCGCAACGGTCACAACCGGCTATAGAATCGCCCTATTCCTATCAGTACCACGTCATCGCCCGTTTGCGTGCCGGCGTGACCTGGGAGCAGGCGCACGCAGCCATGACAGTACTCGGTGAGCAGATCGAAGCCACGTATCCTTCAACTGAGCCGTGGGGGGCGACCCTCGGACCACTCAACGATTACCGCTTCAACCCTGACACCCGCACCATGATCCTGGTCCTGTTCGGGATCACCGGTTTCGTCCTTCTCCTGACCTGTGTGAATATCGCCAACCTGCTGCTCAGTCGATCGATGTCACGGCAGTCGGAACTGGTCATCAGGACCTCGCTGGGCGCCGCCCGGGGACGCCTCTTCCGGCAGACACTCACGGAGAGTCTCACCCTTTCAGTACTGGGTGGTATTGCCGGACTGTTTCTGGCGGGAGTGGGTCTCCTGGTTCTTAAAAACAGCGATATCTTCGGGCGAGTGGGTCTGAAGGGCATCGAGATTGTCACGTTCAAGGCCATGGCTCTGAATACGAGCGTCCTGCTCTTCACCCTGGTTATCACGCTCCTGACCGGCGTGCTCTTCGGTCTCCTGCCGGCGTTCTGGGTTTCCCGGGTGAATATTGCATCATCATTGCGTGCCCGGGGACAGCGAGTGGCCGGAACAGGCCGGGTTCGCAGGTCAGGAAGCCAGGGTGTCCTGATCTTCCTCGAAGCGGCTCTCTCTCTGGTCCTGCTCACCGGAGCCGGTCTCCTGATAAGAACCCTCATCCAGCTGGCGGCGATCGATCTCGGTTTCGATCCCCAGCGCCTGCTCGCCGCTGAGATCTCACTGCCCCGGCAGGAATACGAAACCCGGGCGACGGTTGAACTTTTCCAGGCGCAGATCATCGAACAGGCGGCTGGATATTCTCTGAGCGAATCAGTTGCCTTCTGTGAAAACGCGCCGTTCGCCGGCGGTCCCAGGCAATCACGCGTTTTCGAGGCGGGTGGCCGGCAATTCGATGGTGAAACAGGGTCGCTTGTCGAATGGAACAGCGTCAGTACCGAGTACTTTCGCACCCTGAATATCCCGGTCCTGCAGGGAAGGCCGTTCTCTTCAACAGACGGGGCCGGGGCACCGCTGGTGGCGATCCTGAGTCAGGCGGCTGCGAATCACCTCTGGCCCGATGAGAACTGTATAGGAAAAACGATCTCGATACGCGGTCTCGAGTCGGCCGAGATCATCGGCATCGTCGGTGATATCCGGCGTGATCGCATTGAGGATTCGTCCGAACCGGTCGTGTACTCACACCTGCTTCAGTCTCCCCGGCGATCCGGATTCCTGCTCGCCCGTTCACACACTCGAGCGGTCGATCTGGCACCGGCGATCAGGGCCGCGATTCATGAACACGATCCGAACCTGCCGCTCACCACGCTCTGTCCGATGACGGATCTGATCGCGGACCAGACCTGGTCCGTGCGGTCCATGACGCTGCTGCTCTCGATCCTGACGCTGGTAACCCTCGGGCTTGCCTCGATCGGGTTGTACGGGATCGTTTCCGGAATCACCAGACAGCGCACCCGTGAGCTGGGAATCCGCATCGCTCTGGGCGCTTCCCGGACCGAGATCATCCGGCATGTGATGGGGTGGCCGTTGCTGCTGTCGGCCCTGGGCGTGCTCGTCGGGATCGCCCTGTCAACCGTATGTACGCGGGCTCTGGTCTCTGTGCTCTACGGCGTGCCGGCACTTGATCCGGTCACCTTGATATGTGCGGCCGCGATCCTTCTGGCAACGGCTGTTCTCTCGGGATTCCTGCCCGTCCGCCGGGCGGTCAGGCTGTCCCCCATGGAGATTCTGGAGGGATAGGAGCTTTCCGGGATATCTAGGAGCCTGTCGGAGTAAGCCACCGGCTGCGGTCTGCACTGGCATCCGGCCGACTGCGTTGGCTTTCGCCGAATGTCCTCAACGTAGCACCGTGGCTACGTTTCCGGGCCTCCGGCTCAGCCGCCTGGTCGGCCGGCGTCAGCCCAAACCTCGCGTTCGCCGGTTACTCCGACAGGCTCCTGGGAGCCTGTCGTGTCGGCTGAGCGTGATCCGGCACGTATTCAGCGCCCGATCCGGTATCGGATGAAGGTGATCTCGCCCGACTCGGACGTGAGACAGCAATAGAAACAGCCGTCCTGTACAGGCGCACCCAGAATGGGGAAGCGCCCTTCCCCGTCGATGGTCACCTCACCCAGGAAGGTGCCGCCGGGGGCGAAGGCGTCGTAGTAGCGGTAGCGGAAGCGCTCCTCCTGCACGCCCTCCCGGAAGGCGTGGATGAGCAGGTTGCCCTCGGAATCGGCGATGATCAGATCGAAGGCCGGCATGAACCGGGGGAATTCGGTGTTGCGGACGATATACGGCGGCGCTCCCTCCCGGACCACACCCCCCTGCGACACCACCATGCCGGCGAACCACTGCTCCTTGTCCGCTTCGGTCACCCGGATCCGCGGCCGGTCGTGTTCGAAGGCAGTGATGAATCCCTCATCCACGTCGTGGATCTCGATCCGGTACTCCTCTCCATAGCCGAGAGCGATCCTTCCGTCGGGCAGCAGCGCCCAGTGCAGCCCGGGCGCAAACGGTCGGGGGATGGTATCGTTCTCTTCCGGCAGCCATATGTTCTCCCGGGCTTCCTGCTCGTGGACCGTACGCAGGAACTCCATTGTCGGCGAATAGAGCTGGAGTGAAGCGAGAACCATCTCACGGGGATTCTCCGGGTGCCGCTTCTCCGATTCCATGAGGATGCGCCCGTCCGGCAGGGTCTGAAGGCGATGGGGCCATCCGTCCACGCTCCGGTTCAGGGGGCGGGTGTGGAGCAGCTCCCCGTCGAGGGTGAGGATGCAGAACCGGGTGTTGCCCATGTCCCAGATGACCAGGTGGTCGTTGGAGATGGTGGTGAAATAGGGGGTGGTGAATTCGCCGGGACCGGCCCCATGCCGGCCGAGGATGCGTTGGAAGGTGCCGTCGGGATTGAACACCTTGATGTGGTCGGCATCGAAATCGGCGAAATAGATGTTCCCGGCCGCATCGACCGAGATCGACCACGACTGTTCGAAACCAACGAAAAAGATACCGGAGGGAAGATCGGCATCAGTTGTTTCAAAATCGGGAACCAGCCGGATCGTGCCGCCCCGGTAGAGATCGGCCAGCGAGGACTGGGCCGTCCCGAGGCCCGGGGTGATAACGATCAGGGTGAGAGCGAGAAGAGAGCTGTGTCGTGCCGACATGGAGACTTCATTCCATGATAGTGAATGCGAGGGAATGAACTACTCTGGGTACGCGCGGTATCGTCGGCCGGTTCCCGGCACCGTGTTCCTGTTCCCGTGTTGGAGAGGCGGAACCGGAGGACGACCGGATCCGTATATCTGGTGACACGATATATGATGAGGCGAGACACGAGCGGAAGGATCCGGTTCCAGGGATGACGAACGAGTCTTCACTGATGGCTGAGGAGCGGGGCGACAGAGGGACTCGGGAGTCACCGTCCGGTGTAGGATCGATGGCAGAACCCGAACCGGCGGCGGCATCCGGATTCCGACTCAAGCCGGTGGTGTGGTTTCTGGCAATCACCTTCGGGCTCTCCTGGGGGATCGATCTGGCGATCGCCCTGACGGTCGGGCATGCCGCCTTCATACGGCTGAACATGTCGCCGGTCCAGATGCTGATCCCGGCGTGCGCGGCCCTCGCGGTCCAGCGGTTCGTGCTCAAGGAGGGTCCCCTATACCCCCGACGGGACCGGGAACCGGCGCGCCGGCTTCTCACCCTGTTCCCGGTGCTCGCACTGATCTATGCCGCAGTGATCGCAGCGGCCCTGCTGGGGGACGACCTGCGCACGATCCTGCCGGGGGTGGGCAGCCTGCTCCTGACCCTCTGGGTGCTGCTGGCGTTCTTCCTCTACACCCGGAGCGGTGCCGACGGATTCGAGCGTGTCGGCCTGCAGCTCGGGCAGCCGTCCGAGGGGATACCCGTCGTCTTCGGGATCATCATCTTCCTGCTGGGCGGCGCAGCTCTCAACGGTGTGCTGGGTCTCGGCCCCTGGCAAGGCCGGCTCGATCCCGACCGTCTGGTGTTCATCGACGAAACTTCCGTGAAGACCAGCCTCACCCGGCTCA
>CAYSYY010000323.1:0-4721 GCA_964435265.1 uncultured Gemmatimonadota bacterium | reverse complement strand
AGGTCGAACCCACAAGCCGTGAGGACATGATGGAGGCGGTGCAGAAGGTTCTGGATCCCCGACAGTTCACACGATTCGAAGACGCCAGCGAGGGAGACGGCGGCTACGAAGTCGAGGGTATCGGTCGCTTCCGGATCAACGCCTATAAGGCGCTGGGCAAAGTGAACATGGCCGTCCGCTACATACCCCTCGAGATCCCGAAGCTCGAATCGCTGGGTCTGCCGGCGAAGATTCACGAAATCGCCCTTTCCCAGCGCGGGCTGGTACTGGTGACGGGAGTCACCGGGAGCGGGAAATCCACCACTCTGGCGGCCATGCTGCGCCATATCAACGAGAACCGGCGGGCCAAGATCATCACTCTCGAGGACCCGGTCGAGTTCCACCACACCGAGAACCTCTGCAGTATCAGCCAGCGCGAGGTCGGGATCGACACCGATTCCTACGCGATCGGCCTGAAGCAGATCTTCCGGCAGAATCCCGACGTGATCCTGCTGGGGGAGATCCGCGACCGGGAGGTCATGGCGGAGGCGCTGGCCGGGGCTGAGACGGGACACCTGGTGTTCTCCACCCTGCACACCGCCGACGCCAGGCATACCATCACGCGGATCCTTTCTTTCTACCCCCCCCACGATCACCAGGCCGTACGGGAACTGCTCTCCGGAGTGCTGGTGGCCACCGTCAGCATGCGCCTGATGCCGAAGAAGGGCGGCGGGCGGATCCCGGCGGTGGAGCTGATGGTCAACACCGCCCTGGTGGCCGACATCATCGCCGAGGAGGGGCGTCTGAGCGAGCTCAGCCATATCATGCAGGAAGGACGCAGCCAGTACGGAATGCAGACTTTCGATCAGTGCATCCTCGATCACTATCGGGAGGGCCAGATAGAGTACGAGGTGGCCAAGGCGGCCACCAGCAATCCATCGGAGTTCGATCTGGCCATTCAGGGCATCACCGGCGGAGCCGCCGATAGCGCGCCGCGATAAGGACGAGAGACGAGGAGAACGGGGAGGAAGAGACGAGGTGTTCACCAAAGTTCTCATCGCCAACCGCGGCGAGATCGCCCTGCGCGTCATCCGGGCCTGCCGGGAACTGGGCGTGCGCACCGTGGCCGTCTTCAGTGAGGCGGACACCGAGTCGCTGCACGTCCGCTTCGCCGATGAGGAGGTCTGCATCGGTCCGGCGCCCAGTGCAGGTTCCTATCTCAATATGCGAAACCTCATCGCGGCGGCCGAGATCACGCAGGCCGAGGCCATCCACCCCGGCTACGGCTTCCTGGCCGAGAACGCGGTCTTCGCCGAGATGTGCGCCGAACACGGGATCGTCTTCATCGGGCCCACCGCCGAACAGATCCGTCTCATGGGAGACAAGGCCAGGGCCAAGGAGATCATGAAGGACGCGGGGGTGCCCGTCACTCCCGGTTCCGACGGGATCGTGGCCGATCTCAAGACGGCCCAGATCGTGGCGGCTGAACTCGGGTACCCGGTGATGATCAAAGCCACCGCGGGCGGTGGGGGGAAGGGCATGAAGCTGGCCACCGACGAGGGGGAACTCGAGCTGCGCTGGACCGTGGCCCAGTCCGAAGCCCGGGCGGCCTTCGACAATCCCGCCTGCTACCTGGAAAAGGCGATCGTGGAGCCGCGACATATCGAGGTGCAGCTCCTGGGCGATGAACACGGGAACGTCATCCACCTCGGGGAGCGGGACTGCAGCCTGCAGCGCCGGCACCAGAAACTGGTCGAGGAGAGCCCCTCACCAGCCGTCACGCCGGAGATGCGTGAGGTCATCGGTCGGGCCGCGGTCGAGGGCGCCCGGCGGGTCGGCTACCGGGGAGCCGGAACCATCGAGTTTCTGCTTGATAGGGAAGGGCACTTCTATTTCATGGAGATGAACACCCGGATCCAGGTCGAACACCCCGTCACCGAAGAGGTCACGGGTCTGGATCTGGTGAAGGAGCAGATCCGCATCGCGGCCGGCTCCGTTCTCTCGGTCAGGCAGGAGGAGGTGGTGTTCAGCGGGCACAGCATCGAGTGCCGGATCAACGCCGAGGATCCCGCCAACGGCTTTGCCCCGTCCCCGGGGCGCATCTCGTCCCTCCACCTCCCCGGGGGAAAGGGGATCCGGGTCGATACACATATCTACGCCGGCTACACGATCCCGCCCTTCTACGATTCCATGCTCGGCAAGCTGATCGTTCGGGGCACCGATCGGGCCGAGGCGATCGACCGCATGCGCGGGGCACTGGAGGAGTTCGTCATCGAGGGCATCCCGACGACCATCCCGCTGCACCTCAGGATCATGAACGATCCCGTCTTCATCGACGGACGGGAAGTGACGACGGCATACATACCTCAGCTGCTGTCCGGCAGCTGATCCGCCTCCGCCGCCGGAGCACGGCGAGGATGCGGAAGGCGCAAACCAAGGCCGTCAGGCCGCACCACGAGGGAGCGCAGATGAACATTCCCCAGGAACTCTACTACAGCAAGGAGCACGAGTGGTGCCGGGTCGAGGGGGACGTGGCCGTCATCGGCATCACCGACTTCGCCCAGGGCGAACTGGGCGACGTGGTCTTCCTCGAGCTCCCGGAGGTCGGTACCCCCACCGGTGTGGGCGAGGAATTCGGAACGATCGAAGCCGTGAAGGCGGTGGCCGAACTCTACGCCCCGGTCTCGGGCGAGATCGTGGAGATCAACGAGGCGGTCGTGGACGCGCCGGAGACGGTCAATGAAGATCCGTACGGCGCCGGCTGGATGATCAAGATCCAGATGAACGATCCGTCGGAGGTCGATGCCCTGCTCGATGCCTCCGGATACGAAGCACTGATCGGAGAGGGCGGAGAGTAAGAGTGTGAGATACCTGCCGTCTGGTCCGGAGGAGCAGCAGGAACTCCTGCAGGCTCTTGGTGCCGAGTGTTTCACTGACCTCCTGACGGGGGTACCCGAACATCTCCGGATGGAGGGTCCGCCCGATACCGGAGCGGGGATGTCGGAGATGGAGGTGCGGGCCGTCCTCGAACGGCTGGCCGCCCGGAACCGGAGCCGGTCCGAGGCGGTCTGCTTCGCCGGGGCGGGGGCCTACGATCATTTCATCCCGGCGGCGATCGACACGATCGTCTCCCGATCGGAGTTCACCACCGCGTATACACCATACCAGAGCGAGGTTAGTCAGGGGACGCTCCAGGTCATCTACGAGTTCCAGTCCCTGGTAGCGGAACTGATGGGGCTGGAGGTGGCCAACGCCAGCCTGTACGACGGAGCCCACGCTGTGGCCGAGGCGATGCTGCTGGCCCATGCCACCCGCGGCGTGCCCCGGGTGCTGGTCTCGGCGGGGCTCCATCCGCACGCCCGCCGGGTGCTGGACACCTACGCGGCCGGTCTCGGGATCGAGGTGGTGACGGTTCCCCTGGGCGGCGACGGGCGTACCGATGCCGAAGTCCTGTCAGGACTGCTCGCCGAACCGGCCTCAGCCGTCATCTTCGCCCATCCGACGGTGTACGGCTGCCTGGAGGATCCCGAACGTGTGGCCCGGCTCGTGCACGGCGCCGACGAGAGGAAACCGCCGCTGGTGATCGGCTCGGTCTACCCGATCAGCCTTGGAGTGCTCGCCCCGCCGGGGGAGTGGGGTGCCGATGTCGCGGCCGCCGAGGGACAGAGCCTCGGCCTCCCGCTCTCCTTCGGCGGACCGTTCCTGGGTCTGTTCGCCTGCCGGGAGGAGTTCATCCGACGCGTACCGGGACGGCTCATCGGCCGCACCCTCGACCGCGACGGCCGGGAATCCTTCGTGCTGACCCTGCAGACCCGCGAGCAGCACATCAGGCGCGAGCGGGCCACGAGCAACATCTGCACCAACCAGGGGCTGTGCGCGACCTGGGCCACGGTGTACATGACCCTGCTGGGACCCGCCGGACTCTCCGAGGTGGCGCGGCAGTGCCACGCCCGGGCGCATTACCTGGCCGGGGAACTCACCGCCCTGCCGGGGGTCGCATTGACCTGGCCCGATACCCCCTTCTTCAACGAGTTCACTCTGACCCTGCCGGTCGCGGCCGGAACGCTTCTCGAGCGGCTGGATACGGCCGGGTTCCTGGGGGGGGTCGATCCCCGCCGCTTCGCTCCAGAGGCGCCCGGCGATCTCATCATCGCCGTCACCGAGCGGCGCACCCGCGCCGAGCTGGATGCCTTCATCGCCGCGTTCGAAACCGCTCTCGCCGGAGGAGTGCAGCCATGACCGACCACCCGTCCCCTGCTCCGGGCGAACGCCGTCCCCTCACGGCCGCCGACCGGGCCGCCCGGGCGGCCGCGAGCTCCTGGCAGACCGAGCCCGAGCCGCTTTCGATCGACCTGAGCCGGGCGGGCCGCCGCGGCTTCTTCCTGCCCGAACCGGACGTTCCCGAAGAGGCCGGAGTGCCCTCCGAGCAGGCCCGGTCGCGGGCTCCCCACTGGCCCGAGATGAGCGAGAGCGAGGTCGTCCGGCACTTCACGCGGCTCTCGATCCGCAACCACCACGTCGACAAGAACCTCTATCCCCTGGGATCATGCACCATGAAGTACAATCCCAAGGTGAACGAGGTCATGGCCCGCCTCCCCGGTCTGGCGGACCTGCATCCCCTGCAGCATGACAGTACCGTCCTTGGGGCGCTTGTGCTGATGTGGGTTCTGGAGCGCCTGCTCGCCGCTGTCTCGGGTTTCCCGGCGGTGAGCCTGCAGCCCGCCGCGGGAGCGCACGGCGAG
>CAYSYY010000322.1:0-4735 GCA_964435265.1 uncultured Gemmatimonadota bacterium | reverse complement strand
AGGCCTGTTCCGGGGTTACAGTGCCATCAGTTTCTATTTCTAAGCTCAAACGGTCGTAATCTGTTCTTTCTCCCACTCTCATATTTTCAACGCCAAAGCTTACCCTTCTTACCGGGGTATAAATTGCATCCAGGGGAAGTTCTCCGACTTCCAGCTTCGCTCTTTTTCTGGATTCCACCGGCTCATATCCCATTCCTTTTTCAATGGTAAGCTCCATTGAAATTTCAGCTGTCCTTGAGGTAAGCGTGCAGATTAAAGCCTCTTCGTTGACAAGCTCTGCCTGGGTGGGAAGTTTTAGATCTGACCCTTTAACCTTCTTTTCCCCTTTGACAGAAAGAGTGGCGGTCTGTGGTTCTGGGGCAAAGACCTTAAACCTCAGCTGTTTCAGGTTCAATAAGATATTAATGACGTCCTCCATCACCCCGGGAATGGTGGAAAACTCGTGCTGAACCCCTTTGATTTTAACCTTGGTTACAGCCGCTCCCTCCAGAGAAGAAAGCAAAACCCTTCGCAGAACGTTGCCGAGAGTGATGCCGTAACCCGGATAAAGAGCTTCAATTTCAAAGATGGCCCGATTATCCTTCTTTTCAACTACTTTTGGAACTGATGGCAATGATACCATATTTTCGTGAAGCATGGAGCCTGAAAAATGAAACAAATTAAGGGTTTCAAACTTCAGGTTCCAGACCCCAAGTGGTTACCTTGAATAAAACTCAAAAATGGCCGGGATTTCAGCCGGAGGAGAAGCTTCCTCCAGGGAAGGAAAACCCGTCACCTTTCCCTCCAACTTTTCTTTGTTCAACTCAAGCCAAGAAGGAGGATTGTGCTTTTTAATGGTTAAAGAAAGATTTTTGACTATGGCTTTTTTCTTAAAACTCGGATGGAGGCTGATCTGGTCTCCCCTTTTGACCTGGTAGCTGGGAATGTCCACGATTCTTCCGTTGACCATCACCTGACGGTGCCGCACGACCTGGCGGGCCTGCGGCCGGGAGGATGCGAATCCGAGCCGGTAGACGACATTGTCCAGTCTGGTCTCGAGCAGGAGCAGCAGCACTTCGCCGGTGGTCCCTCTGGCCCGGGCCGCCTTCTCGAAGTAGTTGCGGAACTGCGCCTCGCCGACGCCGTAGATCCGCTTTACCTTCTGCTTCTCACGAAGCTGGATCGAGTAGTCGCTGGGTTTGCGCCGGCGCAGTCCGGGCCCGTGCTGCCCCGGTGGATACCCGCGGCGCTCAAAAGCGCACTTCTCGCTGATGCAGCGCTCTCCCTTCAGAAAGAGCTTCATCGATTCGCGGCGACAGAGCTTGCAGACCGAGTCGGTATAGCGTGCCATCTCTTCGTCCTCCTCCCGTCCTCAGACCCGGCGCCGCTTGGGCGGACGGCAGCCGTTGTGGGGGATGGGCGTCACATCCCTGATAGCCGTGATCTCCAATCCCGCCGCCTGCAGGGAACGCACCGCCGATTCACGCCCCGATCCCGGCCCCTTTACCCATGCCTCGACGCTCCTCATGCCGGCCGCCAGAGCCTCCCGGGCGGCCTTGTCCGCAGCCATCTGGGCCGCGAAAGGAGTGGATTTGCGGCTCCCCTTGTAACCGGCCGTACCCGGAGTCGCCCAGCAGATGACATCGCCGTTCTCGTTCGTGATCGTGATGTTGGTATTGTTGAAGGTCGCCTTGATGTGCGCGACCCCCCGGGCCTCGGCGACCTTCTTGACCTTGCGTCGCCCCTTGGCCTTCTTCTTCGCCTGTTTGGCCACCTGTATATTCCTCCTCGACGATCCGGTTCCGGTACCCGTTACCGGCGACCGAATCTTCCCTTCGGACCTTTGCGCGTACGAGCGTTGGTGCGGGTACGCTGCCCCCGGACCGGCAGGCCCCGGCGATGACGCAATCCGCGGTAGCAGCCGATATCCATCAGCCGCTTGATGTTCATGTTGTTTTCCGCGCGCAGCGCCCCCTCGACCTTCCGGTGGGTCTGGATGTCGTCCCTGATCGCCGCGACCTCTTCGGGGGTCAGCTCCTGCACCTTCTTCTGCGGATCAACCCCCGCCGCCCGGCAGATGTCGAGCGCGAGGGATCGTCCGATCCCGAAGATGTAGGTGAGCGCGATGCTGATATGCTTGTCACGCGGGATATCGACACCGGCGATACGAGCCATTCTGTGTCTCCCTCAGATCTTCCGTTCTCAGCCCTGGCGCTGCTTGTGACGGGGATTCTTGCAGATCACCCGCACCACGCCTTTGCGTTTCACGATCTTGCAGTGCTCGCAGATCTTCTTGACCGAACTCTGTACCTTCATGACTGTCCTCTTCCGCCGCCGCTGAAGCCGCTTACTTGTAGCGGTACGTGATCCGTCCGCGGCTCAGGTCGTACGGCGACAGCTCGACCTGGACCCGATCACCGGGAAGGATGCGGATGTAATGCATGCGCATCTTCCCGGAAATGTGTGCGAGAACCTCGTGGCCGTTGTCGAGCTCCACCCGGAAGGTGGCGTTAGGGAGCGGTTCCAGGACCGTACCTTCGACCAGGATCGGTTCTTCTTTCGCCAAAACAACCTCCGTCGCAGAGGTGAAACCCCCTCAGGGGATTGTCAGTATCTGCGGCTCGCCGTCGGTGAGCGCGAGGCAGTGCTCGAAATGGGCCGAGAGACTGCCGTCCTGTGTCACCGCCGTCCAGCCGTCCTTCAGGGTCACGATCTCGTGCGAACCCTGATTGACCATCGGTTCGATCGCAAAGACCATACCGGTTTTGAGCAGAGGACCCTTCCCCGGCGGCCCGAAATTGGGGATCTGCGGCTCCTCGTGCATCTGGGTGCCGATGCCGTGTCCGACCATCTCGCGGACCACGCTGAAACCGCGTGATTCCACGCAGGTCTGCACGGCGTGTCCAATGTCGAAGAGGCGGTTCCCCTCCCTGGCCCTGGCGATCCCTTTGAAGAGGCTCTCTTCGGTCACGCTCAGCAGTTGAGCGGCGTCCTGGAGATCCTCTCCGGCTATGTAGGTCCAGGCGGAATCGCCGTAGTACCCGTTCAGCTCCACTCCGATGTCGACACTCACCACGTCGCCCTCACGGATCGGCTGCCGACCCGGTATACCGTGAACGACCTGTTCGTTCAGGCTCAAACAGATGCTGGCCGGGAACCCCTGGAACCCCTTGAAGGCCGGGCGTCCCCCGTGGTCCCGGATGAAGGTCTCGATCTCGCGATCGAGCACCTCACCCCGCAATCCGGGCTTTATGAGTTCCCGGGCTAGCTGGTGGGCGCGGGCCACGACCCGGCCCGCCTCCCGCAGCAGGGCGATCTCTTCGTCCGAGCGGATATGGATCATTCCACCCGCCTCACACTTTCTCCAGCATGGCGATCATGCGCCGGGAGATCTCAGCCGGCTCGCCGTGACCATCGATCCTGACCAGCAGTCCCTTCCCTTCATAGTACTCCACGAGCGGGGCGGTCTGAGCGTGGTAGACCTCGAGACGGGTCAGCACGGTCTCCTCGCGATCGTCGTCGCGCTGGTGGAGTTCCCCCCCGCAGGTTTCACAGTGCTCCGGGACGGTTCCGGTCTCAGCCGCGTTATAGTCGCGCCCGCAGCTCGTGCAGAGCCAGCGCCCGGTGATCCGCCGCAGGAGCTCGGTGTCGTCGACCTCCAGCAGGATGACCGCGTCCAGCGCCATCTTCATGCGGAAGAGCAGATCCTCGAGCGCCACCGCCTGGGCGATGGTGCGCGGGAACCCGTCGAGCAGGAACCCCACTGCGGCATCGGGTTCGCTGACGCGCTCCCCGATGATATCGACGATCAGACCGTCGGGAACCAGTTCACCGGCTTCCATGAACGAGCGGGCTTTCTGTCCCAGGGCGGTCTCCCGGGTCACGTTGGCACGCAGGATATCCCCCGTGCTGATGTGGGGGACGTCGAATTCCTCGACCAGAACCCGGGCCTGAGTACCCTTCCCCGAGCCGGGGGGGCCCAGCAGGATCGCCGAGATCCGGTGCGGACCGACCACCTGCGCACCGGCCGGGTTCTTCTTCGGATCGCGCTCAGCCACGTCCGATCCTCCCACGGATCTTCCCGGCCCGGGTGAAACCCTCGTAGTGCCGCATCATCAGATGAGATTCGACCTGCTGCAGGGTGTCGAGCGCCACTCCCACGATGATCAGCAGTCCCGTGCCGCCGAAGAAGTCGGTCATGGCGTAGCTGAGATTGAAGTACCTCACCAGCATGTACGGCAGGACCGCCAGCGCGGCCAGGCCGACCGATCCGGGCAGGGTCACCCGGCCCAGCACCCGCTCCACGTACTCGGCGGTCTTCTTGCCCGGCCGGATGCCGGGGATGAACCCGCCGTATTTTTTCATGTTCTCCGCCAGGTCCACCGGATTGAAAACCACCGCGGTATAGAAGAACGCGAAGAAGATGATGAGGATGCTGTAGAGGAACCAGTAGACCGGACTCTGGAAGCTGAACCAGTTCTGTATCGCCAGGAACATCTGGCTGTTCGGGAAAAGCGACAGTGCCGTCTGGGGAATGAAGAGCAGGGCCTGGGCGAAGATGATCGGGATCACGCCGGCCGTATTGATCCGCAGCGGGATGTGCGTACTCTGCCCGCCGTACACCTTGCGGCCCACCACCCGCTTGGCGTACTGCACGGGGATCTTCCGCACGCCCTGGGTCAGCAGAACCGCTCCCATGGTCACGAAGTACATGAGGATGAGGGTCAGGGCGAGTTCGATGAGGGTCTTGTTCTGG
>CAYSYY010000321.1:0-4744 GCA_964435265.1 uncultured Gemmatimonadota bacterium | reverse complement strand
TCAAAGCTCCAGTTCATTTACGTACTCTCCTTAAAAACCAATCCAGGGTTAATAAACTTTATTTTGTAATAACCTAAATATTATAAAGACTTAAGAATATAAGACAAATGAAAAAGGCAAAAATTTCTACCAATTTTTGTCTTTTAAGGTAATGGAAGATAATGACAGTATAGATTACATTTAAGTTTCAATAACATTTTAAAAAACAAGCTTCATTAACTATTCTTTAATAACTTCAGACTGGATGGGTTTTCTCCAGAACTTTTTGATAGATTCTTTTATACCCTGCTCAAAGATTTTAGCAGATGTTTCAGCGCCAATACCTATAAAAATTATTGTAAGATAGTCGATAGCTGAACCGAAAGTATTCCCATAATAAGACACTTTTAATCCTGTAACTATAACTGTTGCTAAAGAAATTAGTAATACTCCTGTATCTCCAAACCAATGGATAAGTTTTTCAATTTTAGGGACTCCTGGTTCAAATATTTTAAATAATTTTTTCTTTTCTTTTTGTATTTCTTCTATTTTATTTTCGAAATTTTGTTTATTTCCTTCTAATTGTTCCTTGAAATCTTGTTCATCCCTGCTTTTTAAAAACGTTCCTGATAGTTTATCCTTTAATTTCTCTGCTTTCTTTATATTCTTTCTTAGTATCTCTATATCTGAACCAGACTTATACCTATCAGTAATCTCCAGTCTTTTGAAATTTAAAAAGTTTTCATATTTTTCAACTGGTGACAGCTCTAATCTTGATTTCTGCTTTGACACACCATTTCCTGTAGACATGTCTCTCACTGCCGGCTGTTCCCATACTTCATACCTGCTACATAAATATGCTATATTAACATATGCTTGTTTTAAATCATTTTCAATTTCCAACTCCATCAGTTCTTCATTATTCTTAATACTTAATAATTCATTCCATGCTTCTACTACTTTCGCTGAAGCTTTCTTGAATAATTCCTTATCCCGCCAAAACTCTATCTTTATTTCGGATAAATCACTACACCAAATAATGTATTTTTTTACTTTTTCAGCTATTTCTTTCCACTGTCCAATTAATCTTGTAAATTCATCTGCTTTAGCTTTTATCCCTATGTCAGTCTTTGTTCCTATAACCTCAAGCATTTTTAAATTTTTAAATTTTAATACATCTAATAGAAACTTATTAATTTTTAATAGTATCAATGGCTTTCTATTTACTACAAAAGTTTTATTTAAAAATTTTCTTAGCTCTTTCTCTTCTCTTATTAATTTTTTAAATGATAAAAGGAATTTATCATCATCCCCAATTTGTTTTATATCATTTTCAGCATTTTCAATCATCCCAATTATATTCTTAAATTCATCGCTAATGGTGTCAAATAACCAGTTATCTTTCGAATAACTATTCAGCAATCTAGCAAAATCTAACTGGTATTTTTCCACAAGGTTAACTCTAATATTAATAACATTCTTATTTTTAAATTCTTTTTTGATATCTCGTAATTTTTCTTTCCTAAAAATCCATTTATAGCTAAACAATTCTTTACTTGACAACATTATATCTTCTTCGAGTTCATTTGGCGTTTTTAAATCTAAGAATACTTTAATTTCTTTATTCCCCTCATTCGATTTATTATCCTCTTCAAATTTCTTCTTTGCATCTTCATACCCCGTCAATAATCCTCTACACCTTCTTTTTAATTCTATAATATAAGGCCATCGTTTTGCCCATAATGATGTAAGGGCGGGTATAGACAAGCTTAGTATAACAGCGATTATAAACCATATTAATTTATCACTTACTTTTATATTTATTTCAATTGCTTCTTCATTGCTAAGATCCCCAGGTAATATTAATTGTCCGGAATAATCTCCCACTTCATATAATCCATCAACACGAACAGGAATATTAAATATATCTTCTCCACCTTCTTCAGTTTTCTTCTCTTCAGTTTCTTTTACTTTTTCTGCTATCCTTCTTAAATCTTCTAAAAAAATATCTTTATCTATATAGACATACCCATAATCACCATTATCATTTTGGACAAATCCTAAATAAGGATTTTTTTCTATTTGATTTTTTATTTTATCCAAATCACTTGATTTTATAGGTATAGTCGAATCGATAAGTTCTACTTCACGCATTAGAGGAAATGGCCCTGAACGTGTAGCTTCTAGAGTTACTTTATCAAAAGTATATTTTAACTCCTGGATTATAGTAATGCTTTTTCTTATTGGCGCAATACCCGGACCTGAAACAATTAGAAGACCTTCGTATTTGCCTGGATCAGGAGTTTGAGTATTAGGTACGTTTTTAATTTCAATTTCAATACAGCTATTGCCAGTTATTGTTTCTTTTTCATCAAAATCTAACTTAATTAATTCTTTTAAACTTTTTTCCCCTTCTATAAAAAAGTTAAATTCTCTAAGATAAAACTCTAATGATTGTATATCTTCAGTACCTTCATTGCATACAACTACATCTACCCCATCTTCAACCTGCTCCCACGTCAGCGTAAGAGGTTCTTCGCTACCAAAGGATATGGTACTGCCGTTTAAAATACCAATTGAAAAAATAAATAGCATGGGAGTAAGTGCTATCAAAAGAATTACTATAGCGTATTTGTTAATCCGTTTTTTACTTATTAACATTTACTAACATCTGTAATTATATAATAAGATTTATAATTGAATTTCTTTCAGCTTTTTTATCTTAATAATCCTCATACATTCTTCTCCGTTAGGTTTATCATCTCTATATACTTTTGACCATTTACAACCCTCTGGGCTCGTTTCAAAATCTTCTAATCCCCTTATTAGAATTCCTTCAACCATATGGTTGTCACTATTAAAAACGGGTGAACCAGAATTTCCACAATATGCGTCTATGTTTGCACTAAAATAATCTAAATTATCATTATTTGTTACCCATGAACCGTCTGAAAATTTAATGGGCAAACCATAAGGATATCCGATAATATAAACTTTTTGTTTATATGAAATTTTTCCAGTTTTTCTCAATTTAGCAATATTATGATTTTCAACTTCCCTATCCAGTTCAATAAGTGCCCAATCAGGCCCTTTTGGGGTGAATATTTTATCTATTATTTTCTTTCCCTTATATATTTCATTATTGTTAATAATATTTGTATTTTTTCCATCTAACATTTTAAATCCAAAAAAAAATTCCAACTTGCTAATATGTTTACCCATCATGATGCAATGACATGCGGTTGCAACAATATTTTTTCTCACTAAGAAGCCAGTACCCATTTTCCCGACAATACACGGTTGATCTCTAAATGGTTCCGTTTCGCATAACCCTAAAGCTTTTCCAAAACTTCTTACTTTTAACTCATGTGTATTATTACCTTTATCCAACATATTTTCACTACTAATTATGCAGACAACACAATCTGCATTGTCAAGTATCTTTCTATCACTAATCTTAAATAAGTCTTTTCTATCATCTATGCCATATTTACCTTTTCTTATTTCTTTTACTCTCTCAATTATTTCAACTGTATTAAGTCTCTTAATTTGCTCCTTTTCAATTTTATCTCTTACTGGTTGTGGTCCTCTTGAAGGAAATCTATAAAATAAAGAATCTGGTTTTAAAGGAGGCCCGTACCTTTCCCTACTTAATGTTCGAATCTTTCTCTCTGCTAATTCTCTCATTAACTCATCTTCATTATAATTACTTAAAATTTCTTTTATATTGCTTTTATTGATTTCCATTGCATTTTTTCTAATATTTTTATTAAACTCTATAATTAATAACTATTATACTAATATGGAGTCTATTAACATAGTCTAAGTATATAGTATAAAATATTAATTATATAAATATTATAATAACTAATATTGTTAGTTACAAGAAATTTTAAAACGTAAAAAATAAAGACTATTATAAAATTTAATAGAACTCTTGCATTATACTAATCTAAAAACTTTTTATTATATTAATTTTTAAAAGTATTAAATATATGTTATATTTTAATTTTATAAATATAATATATTAAATTAGTATTAGATTTTTCATCCAGTTTTTTAGAAGCATGTTGATTTAATAATATTAACAATTTTTAAAAAAATAATTTTCTTATTAATTTAATGAGGAGATGAATAATGGATGTAAGAGATATTTTTATTGGTTGTGGTGAAGGTGTTGGGGCTTTTTTTGCATTATTGGGTTTTGTCTCACTATTTGCGCGGCTCGGAGATAGCTTGTTAGGTGCTATAATATCCTGGGGAGTTTCTACAGTTGTTGTCAGTGGAGGTTCAGTTCTCATTTGGAGAGGAATTGTCGCTCAAGGAGACCTAAAGATTCTCGTATGTATAGGTCCTTTTGTAATTTTAGCCGGAATAATATTAATGTTTGTTACTGTATTAATACATACTAAGAAAATCGGGCCATTGCAGTGGCGAAGTAAATAAAAAAAACCATAAGAAATTGAAGCTGCAAGTAATATATTTAAAAGATATTATATAATATATGAAATCTCTCCCGAAACAAATATAGTAACTTATGGATATGCTTACACAGTATATATGGCTATAGGAGTAAAATTCAAACAGAAGTTACCCTACTTTAAATTATAGAAAGCACCCACTCCCAAATATTCCGCCTCACTGCCAAGCTCTTCTTCGATCCTCAACAGCTGATTGTATTTACTGACCCTGTCCGTCCTTGAGGGAGCTCCTGTTTTTATCTGTCCGGCATTCACCCCTACCACTATATCGGCAATGGTGGTAT
>CAYSYY010000320.1:0-4768 GCA_964435265.1 uncultured Gemmatimonadota bacterium | reverse complement strand
ACGACCGCCCGCTCTGCCTGCAGATCATCAAGCCCAAGATGGGCATGACGCCCGAAGAGACGGCAGCTCAGGTGTACCAGAGCGCCTTGGGTGGCGCGGACCTGTGCAAGGACGATGAGATGTGCAGCGAACTGGCCAACTGCTCCTTCGATGCACGGCTCGAGGCGGTGCTTGAGGCGTTGGACAAGGCGGAACGCGAGACCGGGGAGAAGACCATCTACCTGGTCAGCATCACCGACGAATCCAGCCGGGTGCACGAAAAGGCGCGCCGCGCCGTTCGCATGGGCGCAACTGGCTTGCTGCTTGCCTATTCCGCCGGCCTCTCTACCCTGCGCGACCTGGCCGATGACCCCGAGATCACGGTGCCGGTCATGCTGCACCCCTCGCACATGCTGGGCATGATCGAGACCTTTAGCTGGGTGGCCCTATCCAAGTTGTGTCGTCTCTGTGGGGCCGACCTGATGCTGTCGCCTTCTCTGTGGTCCAGCCTCCAGACCTGCTCCATCGAGGAAGAACTGCGCACCTCGCAGACACTGCGAGCGCCGTTCTTTAACATCAAGCGCACCTGGCCTATGCCGTCGGCTGGCATGTACCCTGGCCTGGCTGAGGTGCTGATCCAGGAGCACGGCATCGACTTTATCGTACCTGCCGGTGGAGGCATGCTCGGGCACCCGATGGGCTACAAGGCGGGCGCGATGGCGTGGCGACAGGCGTTCGACGCGGTGTTGTCCGGGATGTCACTGCAAGAGGCAGCACAGGAGTATCCTGAGTTCCGCGCCGCTGCTGAGACGTGGGGGATCCGCGAGCGTCCCAAGAGCCCGTGGTCCTACCACAGTCCGGCTTTCCACCCTGCGTTCGCGCCCAAGAACCTGTAGATGCAAGGACGGACCTATGCCCGAGATCGACGCACCTTTGCTGGACATGTATCGGACCATGTTGACCATCCGGCGCTTTGAGGAACGCTGCAACGCCCTCTACATGCAGGGACGGATCCCGTCTACCCTGCACCTGTACATCGGACAGGAGGCAGTCGCCACGGGCGTATGTGCGCACCTCAGGGATATGGACTATGTACTGAGCACGCACCGGCCCCACGGGCACGCCATCGCCAAGGGCGTGGCGCCACGCGACATCATGGCTGAGCTCTTTGCCAAGGCGACGGGGTGCTGCAAAGGCAAAGGGGGCTCGATGCACGTCGGCGATATGCGCGTGGGCATGCCTCCGGCGATCGCCATCGTAGGAGCCAACGCGCCCATCGCTGCCGGCATGGCACTTGCACAGAAGCGTAAGGGCGATGGAGGCGTGACGGTCTGTTTCTTTGGCGACGGCGCGGCCAATGAGGGGGCCGTTCACGAGGCGCTGAACATGGCTGCGGTCTGGGACTTGCCGCTCATCTTTGTCTGTGAGAACAACCTGTACGCGGCCTCAACGTCGTTTGAGACCGCCTTTGCCATCGAGCATGTGGCGGACCGAGCCCCAGCCTACGGCATGCCCGGCCTGGTCGTGGACGGCAACGATGTCCAGGCTGTATATGAAAAGGCGAGCGAGGCCATCGAACGGGCGCGGCAGGGCGGCGGGCCGACGCTTATGGAGTGCGAGACCTACCGGCTGTGTGGCCACTCGCGCAGCGATCCGCGAACCTACCGGGCGAAAGAAGAAGAGACGCTGTGGCAGGAAAAGGAGCCGATCGGTCGTCTGGCGGCGACGCTAAAGGAGTTAGGTCTGGCGACTGAGGAGCAGCTGCATCAGATGGAAGAGGAGGTCGTGGCTGTGGTCGATGAGGCGGTCGCCTATGCCGAGTCCAGCCCCGATCCCGAACCGGCCGATACGCTAGAGGACGTTTTCTGGGAGGGGGACTGAATGGCCAAGATGTCGATCGCCGAAGCCCTCCGCCAGGCCATCCGTGAGGAGATGGAGCGCGACCCCCGTGTGTTCTGCGTTGGGGAGGACATTGGCGTGGAGGGTGGGTTTGGCGGTGCGTTCACCGTCACGTTGGGGCTGTCCAAGGAGTTCGGGCACGAACGGATCCTGGACACACCGATCTCAGAGATCGGTATCGCGGGCGTTGCCATCGGCGCGGCGATGGCCGGCCTGCGCCCGATCGCGGACGTCCAATACGGAGATTTCCTCTTTTGCATGATGGACCAGATGGTAAACCAGGCGCCCAAGATGACCTACATGTCGGGCGGCACGGTCAAGGTGCCGATGGTCATGCGGGCACCGGTCGGGTCGACGCGCCGCGGCTCGCAGCACGCGCAAAGCCCGGAAGCGTTCTTCACACACATTCCCGGTCTGAAGGTCGTGGCGCCTTCGACGGCGTACGACGCCAAGGGCCTGCTCAAGAGCGCTGTGCGGGATGACAACCCGGTGCTGATCTTTGAGCACAAGCTGCTGTACGGCAGCAAGGGACCGCGTTCCGAGACCGGGGCGCTCAGCCCAATCGGCGAAGTACCAGAAGAAGACTTTGTGGTGCCGATCGGCAAAGGGATCATCCGCCGGGAAGGCACCGACGTGACGATTGTCGGCAAGCTCCTGACCGTTTACCGGGCGCTGGAAGCGGCGGACCAGCTGGCCGAGGAGGGGATCAGCGCCGAGGTGATCGATCCGCGCACGTTGGTGCCGCTGGACAAGGAGCTGATCCTAGCGTCGGTACGCAAGACCGGTCACCTGGTTATCGTCGAGGAGGATAACCTCACGGGCGGCTGGGCAGGAGAGGTCGCCGCCATCGTGGCCGAGGAGGGGTTCTTTTACCTAGACGCGCCAATCAAGCGCGTCTCTGCACCGGACACGCCTCCCCCGTTTGCGCCGGTAATGGAGGCCTTTTACGTGCCTTCCGCGGAGCGGGTCGTGCAAGCCGTCAAGGCCAGCCTCGGCGAGGGATGGGCGAGGACGTAGGCAAGATCAGAAGCGATGGGGGTGAGCGTGCCACACCAAGTGCTGGTTCCACCACTGAGTCAGACCACGGATACGGTGACCTTGGCTACCTGGTACAAGGACGAGGGTGAGGAGGTAGAGGAGGGGGAGCCCCTCTTTGCTATCGAGACCGACAAGGCGACTCTGGACATTGAGGCGCAGGCTTCCGGCATCCTCCGGGAGGTGAGCGTGCCGGAGGGGCAAGAGGTCAAGGTGCTGAGTGCCGTGGCCACGATCGTGGGCGCGGGTGAAGAGGCTGCCGTCGAGAAGGCGAGCCGGCAGGAGGAGGCGCAAGTACCCTCTGCCGCCGACGCCGTTTCTGTGTCAGAGGACCATCCATCTCCTGTCGTTCGCCGCACGGCGCCCACGCTCGAACGGCTCTTTATCTCGCCTCGCGCCCGGAGGCTGGCAGATGCCGAGGAGGTGCGGTGGGAAGAGCTGTCGGGCACCGGGCCTGAGGGGGCGGTGGTTGAGCGCGACGTTCGCGCCTACCTCAAGAGACAGGCGCGGCGGACGATCACGCCCCTGGCGGAACGGATCGCTGAAGAGGCCGGGCTGGACTGGCGCCAGTTGGAGGGCAGTGGTCCGAGTAGCCGCGTGACCAAGCAAGACGTGGAGGCGGCGATCGAAGCGCGCGCGCGGTCGGCACTGACGCTGCAGCGTCCCGGTATATCCCTGGCAAGAGCGGCGCCACGCCCGTACAACGAGCCGCTCGCCGAGAGCCCCTTGGAGGGGGTGCGCGCGATCATTGCCGAGCGGATGGCCCAGAGCGCGTCCGAGACGGCGCGGGTCACCCTGACCGCGGACGTGGATGCCAGTGCACTGGTCGTGCTGCGCGAACATCTGTCGCGCGATGGTTTCTCCGTTTCATACAATGCGCTCTTTTTGTACATCTTGGGGCGCGCCTTGCGCGAGTATCCTGCGCTCAACGCGTCGGTACAAGGCCGTATGCTGCGACAATGGAAGCGGATACACGTCGGCTTGGCGGTGGACACAGACCGTGGTCTGCTCGTACCCGTCCTGCGCGACGTCGATCAGAAACGGCTGCAGGACCTCTCCCAGGAGACCGAGGATCTGATCGTGCGGGCGCGAACGAACAAGCTGCGGCCGGATGAGCTGACCAGCGGGACGTTTACGCTGACCAACCTTGGTATGTATGGCATCGATGCCTTTACTCCGATTATCAACCTGCCCGAGACGGCGATCTTGGGCGTGGGCCGGATCAAGGCCCGACCGGTTGCGGAGGAAGGCGCCGTCTGTGTCCGGCCCGTGGCCTGGTTGTCCCTCACCTTTGACCACCGCGTGGTCGACGGTGCGCCAGCGGCCCGTTTCATGCAGCGCGTTGTGCAACTCGTCGAGCGGCCCCATCTCATGCACTTGTGAGTGCAGGATCAGCCTGGCCGTTGAACCGGAGGTCTGTATGCCGTCCTCTACCTGTTACCTAGCAATGGATATCGGCGCGGAGAGTGGGCGCGCCATGCTCGGACAGTTTGATGGGGAGCGACTCAACCTGTCACAAGTGCATCGCTTTCCGAACGGTCCGGTGCGGATGCCGGATGGCCTACACTGGGACCTGCTGCGCATTTGGTCCGAGGTCAAAGCTGGCCTGGCTGGAGCCATTCACCGATGCGGAGCAGACCTGGCAAGCGTTGGGATCGATACCTGGGGTGTCGACTTCGGCTTGCTCGATTGCACCGGAGCGCTGATCTCTAGTCCCTTTCACTATCGAGATAGCCGGACCGATGGAATGATCGAGGAGGCCTACCGCCGTATGTCCCGGGCAGAGCTGTACGAACGGACAGGCATGCCGTGCATGCAGCTGCAGACGCTCTATCAGCTCTTGTCGATGGTGATG
>CAYSYY010000319.1:3348-4777 GCA_964435265.1 uncultured Gemmatimonadota bacterium | reverse complement strand
GCCCGGCTCGGTCCGATCAGATAGAGCCCGGTGAGCGCCCAACGGATATTCGGTACACCGTCGGTATGGAAATGGAGGTGGAGCCGTTCCGATGGGGGCAGCTGGGGTAGCGGGTAGCACTGGATGCCCCCCTCCCGGCGGTCGAGCACGAAATCCCCGATCTTCCGCTCCCCGGTCCCGCCGGCTCCGAAAATCTCGAAAGGTACCTTTTCCAGACGGGTCTGTCCCCGCACCGCCGGGACCTGCAGGCCGAGCAGGAGAGTCCCGGGACGCTCCGCGGGGAGTTCGACCGACAGGATCGTCGTCTCCTCCGGCCCGATCCCCCAGCCGTCCGCGTAACGGGGATCCAGACGATCGCGCAGAACGCGGTCCGGTGAAGGATCTTCGGTTTCTCCCGACAGCCGGTTCACCCGGCGCGGCGTCACGGTTTCATGGAGCCACAGCTCCCGCCAGGACAGGACCGCACTGCTCGGGCGCAGGACCCGGTCCCGGAGTGCTATCGTCCGGGCCGCCTGGTCCCGGAGTTCCCTGACCTCGTCGGCGAAGGCGCTCTCAGGCCGGCTCTCCAGGAAACGGTCGGCTGAGTTCAACGCTTCGTCGGATCGGTCGAGCTCGATCAGGGCGCTGATCCGGAACCGTGCGATCTCCTCGCGGACTTCACCGGTCACGTACTCCGACTCCAGAAAGCGATCGGCCAGTTCCACGACCCGCTCGAATTCATCATCGGCGTTCGCCACCCGGACCTCGACCAGGGCGGAAGTGCCGATCAGGCCGATCGAGGTCTCCCGGCTCTCGCGGATGGACCCGGTGTAGGTGCCCTGCGGTATCGCCGCCAGCGCCCGGTCGGCCGTCTCGAGCGCTTCCCGGTAGCGCTCCAGGCTCTGCAGGGCGAGGATCTTCATGAAGAAGGCGTACTCGCGGCTGGCCGTATTGGTCGTCGCGCTCTCGATGATCCGGTCGGCCTCGCGGACCACGCCCGCGTAATCCTGGTTCCCCATCAGCTCGCCGAAGACCTGGTAGAGCCGGACCTCGACCTGGAACGATCCGATCGGGGCGGCCAGGCATCGCGGGTGGGGCCCTGAAAGCAGCAGCAGAGCGGTGAAGCCGATCCCCGCCAGACGGGTGAAACGGGGACACGGACGTGATCGGCGATCTGCCCGGATCATCGGTCCTCCCTGAGATGTGTCTGGTGACGGCAGCGGGCTCTTTGGATGCTGGAGGAGGATGGCACAGGTCGAGGTGGAGCGTCAATCCCGCTCAGGGCGTCGACAAAACCGGAAATCACCTGCGAACAAAATCGGCCGATACGGGTAGAATAACTGTCCCGGCGCAGAAGACGTTCGGCACCAGGCACTTGGAACGACCAACCGGTGAGGTGATGATGTCGAATCCGATCGTGAAAGGCCGGCCGTTCGCGCTGCCGTTCGCG
>CAYSYY010000319.1:0-3248 GCA_964435265.1 uncultured Gemmatimonadota bacterium | reverse complement strand
TCATGATGACGGCCGGCTCAACGCTGCTGTCGGCCCAGGAACCAGAGAGGGTCGAGAACCGCTTCCGGGGCTCGATGCGACGCTCCCCCGTCCTTGTCGAGGAAGTCGAGATCGGTCTGGAGGGTCCCGAGGAACAGCTCTTCTTCCGGCCGACCAACCTGATCCTCGATGGAGACGGGAACGTGTACGTGCCCGACGGCAGCCAGCACAGCATTCTGGTCTTCGAGAGCGACGGGGATTTCCTGCGGAGTATCGGTGGGGAGGGGCAGGGACCAGGTGAGATCACCATGCCCGATCAGGTGTATCTGGCCTGGAACGGTGAAGTAGTCGTCCCCGACATGATGAACCAGCGGACCACGTACTTCAGCCGGAACGGCGAGTTCCTGCGGTCCGAGAGCATGGGTGGCGGCGGCAATATCATGATCTTCACCGGAGCCGGCGGGCAGATCCCGACCGTATCGGGTGAGTACCTGCGGCCCGGGCCGCCGGTGCTGCCCATGAACCTGCCGGGCATGGAGCAGAGCAACGCTCCCCCGAAGCTGCTCGAAACAGTGGACGAGCGGGGGCGGGTGATCCGCTCCTTCGGGGAGCGGTGGACGCATGAGGATCCCCACCTGGCCAACATCCTCAACCAGATCGCCTTCGACTACCACCCGGCGGGGAAGATCGCGGTCGCCCCGGCGTACTTTGATGAGATCCACCTTTACGATGCGACCTCGGGAGAAGTCGAGAAGATCATCCGGCGGCGCACCGCTTTCACTCCGCGCGAGCCGGCCGCCGAGCTGCAGGAGGAACAATCCCCGGACGGCAGGGAGATCAGGGTCCAGCTGGTCGTGAACGCCGATCCGATCTCGATCGATGTGGCCTTCGACGCCGCCGGGCGGATCTGGGTGCTCACCTGGCTCGTCGCCGCGGAGGAGCGGGAAACGCGCGAAGAAGAGGGCGCCTTCGCGGACATGATCCGGCTCGAGGTCTTCAGCCCCGCGGGCGAACTGCTCACCGGCATCCCGCTCGAGGAACCGGCCACGCGGATAGCCTTCGGACCCGGGGGCGAACTCTGGCTGCTCGATACCGAGTTCGCACCCTCGGCCCGGCGCTACCGGGTGGACTGGCCTTAATCGCCATCCCCCCAGTCGAGGAGACGGCGCTCGCCTTCGAGGGCGCGGATCGCGGTGACATCCTGGCTCACTTCCAGGCATCCCCGGTAACCGCCGTCGGCGTCGCGCACAGCGAAGTAGCGGATGAGCAGGAAGCTGCCCTTCATCACGATCCAGAACTCCGCGGTGTCTTTCTCTCCCGCCCGGAAGGCAGCGATGATCCGGTTGACCATATGCACGCTGTCGGGGGGGTGGCAGTTCTGGACCTTGCGGCCGATCACCGCGGGGGTGCGCGTGAAGATCCGGTCGGGCGCATCGGAGTAGTAGCGGACCTCGTCGTTCTCGTCGACGAAGGAGATGTCCACCGGCAGGTGCTTGAGCATCAGGTTCACCTGTTCCAGGCTCAGGCCACCGGTATCGAGCGGCAGGTTCTCAGTCATGGTCATCTCTCCAGGGTCGTTCTCGATCGCTCTCAGAAGGGCCGCGTCGGAAGGGGACCATTCCGTACCGCGGGTCACATGGGCGAATCCGATCTTCTCCTGGCCGATCATATCCTTCAACAGCCCCGCTCGGCAACGGTGCGGGCCAGGGGGCGGGCGACCGTCCTGACCCTGGATGAGCGCGCCTTCCTGAAGCGGGTCCACGAGGACCCCTCGCTCGCCTTCCGGATGATGATGAAGAAGATGTCGCTGTGGATCAGGGACCTGCACGTCCGGCTCGACGAACTCTCCCGCCGGCAGGGAGAAGGAACCGTTCCTCCCGGTTAGGCGCGGACGGCCTTGCGGACCTGCGCCGTCGGCGTCGGCTCAGGTTCCTCGCTCCGGGCAGGTGACGTCGGCCGAAGCGCGCAGTGAGGCGAGCAGTTCGCGGGCTTCGGCCTGCATATGCTCATCGTGGTAGGAGCGGAGAGACAAACCGAGCACCCGCTCGAACTCGGCCCGGGCCAGGTCGGGTTCCTTCATCTCCAGCCAGGTCTTGCCCCGTTCCAGATGATGACGGATACACCCGGGATTCAGCCGGATCGCTTCGGTCAGCAGGCGGATCGCCTCCTGGTTCGAAGCCCGCGGGAGACCGCCGTATAAAACCTTCGCGGCCAGACGGATCGGCCCCGGCAGGCAGGCCACTTCGCGATGCCAGAGCGCCAGCCCGTGGAGAGCCCAGACATGCTCCGGATCGCAGGCCAGCGCCTGCTCGAAGGCGGTTTTCGTCTCGCGGCAGTATTCCACCGTTTCCTTCCCTCCGGGCAGGTTCGAGAGGGCGCCGGCCGCCTGGCCGCGCTGGAACCAGCCCTCGGCTCCGCCGGGATTCACTTCGACCGCTCGTCGCGCGCTCGTCAGAGCGTCCCGGCAGAACGCCTTCTGTTGCTCGACCGAGAGGGAGTTGGAACGGTAGGTGGCCAGATCGACCAGGAGTTCGGCCTGCCAGCAGAGCAGTTCATAGTGTTCGGGGTGCCGGGCCAGAAGCGGTGCGAGCAGGTCCAGGGCCGGTTCGAACTCCCCCCGGGCATCGTGGGCCGCGACCTCTTCGATCGCCGCTTCGATCGAGGGGATAGGTGGTGTCTGCGTCTGAGTGGAGGCGGGACGGCCGGCGAGCAGGAGAGCTGCAGCCGCAGCAGCGATCGGAAAGGGATGCCCGCGCGACTCGACCGGCACACACCGGTCGCGCGGTTCGGGCAGGTGACACCGGCGATGTCTCCATCCGGTGCCGTACCCGCCTTCAGGCATTGCTCAGGCCGATCGCCTCGTTGACGGCGTCGGTGAACTCCTGCCAGCCCTTCACCTTCTCGTCCAGGATCCTCTCCCCGTCCGGGGTCAGGTGGTAGTAGCAGCGGCGCCGCTTCCCCTCCTTCTCGACCCACACTCCCCTGATCCAGCCGCTGTTCTCCATGCGGTAGAGAACGGGATAGAGGGTCGACGGATTGAACGTGAGCCGGCCGCCGGAGCGCAGCTCGATCCGTTTGCCGATGTCGTAGCCGTGCAGGGGCTGATCTTTGAGCATCGTCATGACCAGCAGCTCGACGCTGCCCTTCTTCTGTTCGGGTGTGAACACGCGGCCCTCCTTGCACGATCCTCCCGGATCGGGAAGGTGGTCGCTTGCCCCGGTGTCCCCGGCCCGGCGTATCTGGTCTGATGATATATAGTGTGACCAGAT
>CAYSYY010000318.1:0-4790 GCA_964435265.1 uncultured Gemmatimonadota bacterium | reverse complement strand
AGGGGAGAGGGTATCCACTGCTTCAATCCCGAAGGGAACCTCGAAACGATCCGGTCACATCTCAGAACCCTGAATCGCCGGAACACCGACCTGCTCATCACCGTATCCACTCCGGCCAGCCAGGCCGCCCTCGCCGTCCGCCCGCCGGGTGTGCCGCTCATGTACAGCTTCGTAAGCGATCCCTCCGCTCTGGATCCAGCGGAGGGTGATGCGGCGGGATCGAACCTCACCGGTATCAGCAACATCATCGATTACACCGCCGGGTTCGATCTGCTCTGCGACATCCTGCCGTCGCTCGGTTCGATCGGCGTGCTCTATCATCCCACGGAAGCGAATTCGGTCTTCAGCTACAACCGGATCCTCGAGGAAGGGGCGAGACGGGTCCCCCCCCTCGCGGTCATCACAGAATCCTTCACCGAGGTCAGTGAAATCCGGGCGATCGCGCAGTCGATGTCGGGTATCGATCTCTTCTATGTCGGGGGCGACAACGTTCTGGGAGCGAATATCGATCTCCTGCTCACCGTCGCGCGGGAACGGGGATTGCCGGTCTTCGCCTCGGATGAAGGGAGCGTGCGGGCCGGCGCGATCGCCGCGTACTCCATCGATTATCAGGCCTTCGGAGCCCGGGCGGCGCAACTCGCCGCTCAGATCTTGCGGCGCGGATCAGCCGAGGGGATCGAGCCGGTCCTCTATTCCGACGGCCGGTGCGTCATCAATACGGCCAGCCTGGCGGCGCTCGGAATCGCATACGAGGCCGGCCCGGATTGCATCACCTACCGATGAATCCGGGATTCCGACCTCACTCCTGAAGAACCGGATCCCGCCGCTCTCGATCCGGCGGGCGATGAGGGGGCGGGAGCGACTGCCAGGATCGGATTGACCGGCGGTTCTGGAGCCGGCGGCGGGAAGGGAGTAGAGTAGGGGATGCCTCCCGCCGTGCCGGCGGATCGGGATCGGGGGGGAGGAGGCCTCCCCTATGGAACAGCCATCACCGCTGCGTATTGAACGGATCGATGAGTTCCGCCTGCGGATCCCGCGCACGGGACCAATGCGGACCGACGGCCTGATCTACGCCGACCGCCGCATCGAGAAACTGCTGGCCGTGGACGAGAGCCCCCGGCAGGTCGCCAACGTCGCCTGCCTGCCGGGGATCGTGGGCCCGAGCCTGGCCATGCCCGACATCCACTTCGGCTACGGCTTCCCGATCGGGGGCGTGGCCGCATTCGATCTCGACGAGGGAGTGGTGAGCCCCGGGGGGGTGGGCTACGACATCAACTGCGGGGTGCGCCTGCTGCGTTCGAACCTGCAGGAGGAGGATGTCCTCCCCCGGATCCGTACCCTGGTCGATGCTCTCTTCGCCGAGATTCCCACCGGTGTGGGCGCAGCCCGGAAGCGTTTCCGGGTCTCGAAGGAGCAGCTCCGGAAGATTCTGGTCGAGGGTGCCCATTGGGTGGTGGAACAGGGGTGGGGGCGGCGCGAGGATCTGGCGCATCTCGAGAGTACCGGACGCCTGCCCGAGGCCGATCCCGGAGCGGTGAGCGCCCATGCGATCGAACGGGGCCTGCCCCAGATAGGCACCCTGGGCAGCGGCAACCACTTCGGCGAGATCAACGTCGTCGAGGAGGTGTATGACGAGAGCGTCGCCCGAACCTTCCGGCTCGCTCCCGGGATGGTCGTCTTCTTCATCCACTGCGGCAGCCGCGGGCTGGGGCACCAGGTCGCCGACGACTGGATGAAGACCATGCGCTCCTCCCTCGGCCGGCACGGCCTGGATCTGCCCGATCCCCAGCTCATCTGCGCGCCGATCAGCTCGACGGAGGGCCGGAGCTACCTCGGGGCCATGCGGGCCGCGGCCAATTACGCCTTCGCCAACCGACAGATGATCACCTGTCTGGCCCGTGAGACCTTCGCCCGGGTGCTCGAACGCCCGGAGGAGGAGCTGGGCATGGAGGTGGTCTACGACGTCTGCCACAACATCGCCAAGATCGAGGAGCACACCTGGCGGGGGCGCCCGCTCAAGGTCTGCGTGCACCGAAAGGGAGCCACCCGGGCCTTTCCTGCCGGTCATCCCGAGATCCCGGATATCTACCGTGAGGTCGGTCATCCGGTGCTCATCCCCGGCGACATGGGACGTTATTCCTACGTGCTCGTCGGCACCGAGCGGGCCATGGAGGAGAGCTGGGGGAGCACCTGCCACGGAGCGGGGCGGGTGAAGTCGCGGGCCCGGGCCAGGAAGGACATGAGGGGGCGGCAGATCGACCGCGAGCTGGCCGATCGGGGGATCTACGTCCGGGCCGAATCCCGGGGTGTCCTGGCCGAGGAGGCGAGCGAGGCCTATAAGGACGTGGCCGAGGTGGTCGGGGTCGTGACCGGCGCGGGCCTGGTGCGCCCGGTGGCCCGCCTGCGCCCGCTGGGGAACATCAAGGGGTAGGGTGGCGGGATCGGGTTTGTCACTCCGGGCAGGCCCGCGGTTCTTCCTTTTATGGATAAACGAAACTCCGGGGGGGAGCGTACGTACTATGTAGTGTCATAATGACGGCAATATCGCCATACGTTCCGATACTGCCGTCTCGTCGTCGTCCGACGGACTCGACATCACGGTGGTTTCCGTTTCTGACAGAAAGAATACCGAAGATGAAGCGACCTGCGCGTGCAATCGTCCCCCTTGTGCTCGTCCTGATAGTCCAGGGTACCGGCTGTGGGAAAGATCCGGTTTCCGACAACCAACATGAGATCACCTGGTTGCCCGTTACAGAAAACGTCAACGGCTCCCTCAGCACCGTGGAACAGCTGAGGATTCTCAAGGTATTCGGCTCCCATTATGAAATGGGTTACGCCCACGGATACCTGTTGGGCCCGGAAATATTCGAACGGCAGGAATCGGTCCTCGCCCGGGCAGGATTATTGGAGCTCTACGAGAATCAGGTCTTGCCGAACCTCGACTCGGTCCATTTCCCCGATGAGTATTATGATGAAATCCGGGGTAATTTCGACGGCGTGAAAGCAAGGACAGCTCGTGGGGAGATATACTCCGAGATTCTGGGAAGAGAAGCTACGTTCAACGATGCCCTGGCGCTGAATTGTCTGAATGCCTTTGCCTCCCAGGGTATGTGCAGTTCGTTTTCAGCCTGGGGCGATATGACGTACGACGGCACTGTTCTGACAGCATACAATCATGATTGTCTGATAACCGATGAACATACCGGAAAGTGGTATGTCATCGTCAGGGTACCCGTCGGGGAATCCGGCGCTCTTCCCTCGGTCTGTGTAGGCCTGGCCGGAGATCTGAATATTCATACCGGCATGAACAGCGACGGAATCACCCTGTCCTGCCAATCAATCAATACGGCCAATTCTGCCACTTCCACGGATGGTTTCACCTCGGAAGGAATCATCTTCCGGAAACTGGTTGAAACTGTGAGCGCTGCATCTCCGGTTGAAGACATAGAAAGTGTCCTGAATGT
Source organism: uncultured Gemmatimonadota bacterium (assembly GCA_964435265.1). Taxonomy (GTDB): domain Bacteria; phylum Blakebacterota; class Blakebacteria; order Blakebacterales; family Blakebacteraceae; genus CAYSYY01. The sequence goes on along the minus strand of CAYSYY010000318.1, from coordinate 1,326 downwards.
TCTCTATGGAGTCGAATCCGAGGCCCTCATGATGAGCTGGCCGAACCTGGATCAGACGACCCATGCAGCCGCCCTGGAAATCGATGGGAACCTCAGCCAGAATCATGGATTCAGCCTGCGTTATCCTGATAATGAGAAGCAGTATATCATACAGACCAATCATTTCTGGCTCAGATATCCTCCTCCGACGGTACCATGTGCCCGGTATGGTGATATTGAAACTTCCCTGGCTTCAATCGCCTCAGGAGTCACCCCCCCTCTGACCATCCAGACTGCCTGGGACCTTCTTCGGGACGTGCGCAACGGGGGCGATTTCCTCACCGAGATTGCCGTTGTTTTCGAACCAGAGAAAAAGCTCATGCATGTGGCCATCGCAGAGCCGGGTAAACATGCGCATGAATGCAGCCGGGTGACGCTGGATCTGGTTACACTGACCGGGATTCCGTGATGCTGCACGATCCCTGCGTGCACGTGGGCTGAGGCCGGAGCGCCTCTGCGCTCTACTGCAGTGGTGGCGGTGGCGTCTGGAAGATGCTGAAGCGGGTGGCTGCCAGGGCTTCCCGGCCCGAGACAAAATCCCGAACCCGGATGACGATATAGAGGGGGCCGGTGAAGCTGGTCTCCAGCATCGAGAGATCGATCATGATGTAGCGTCCGGTCCGGGGCTCCAGGGAGGTCCGGACCAGGCCGGGATCGATCCGGACGATCCCCTGGTCCGAAGTGTCCGGGATGAGGTAGAACCACTCCTCCCAGGCATGATCGCGGTAGGTCGACCGGGTGAGACCGCTGATCTCGTAGTAGAGCCAGATGTCCTCACCATAGAGCAGGTTGCGACCGGGGTAGGGGAGCAGGCGGTAGTCTCCGCGGGTGAAGGTGCCTTCGGAGGCATCGGTGCTCACCGTATCGGCCAGGGCGATCGGCGAGATAAAGGGGCCGGGACCGGTGACCTCGGCCAGCGGCGGCTGGAAGAGGATCGCCGCTGCCTTCTGGGTGACCGGATCGAAGACCGAGCAGTAGATCCGGTTCGTTCCGGTGTCGGTGTGGCAGCGGAAACCGTCGACCAGGAAGAGCGTCAAGAGATCGCCCCCCGGGTTATGTATCGAGAAGCCCTCATCGTGCCACTCGCTCCAGATGGTCCGGTTCTCCCCGTCCAGCAGCAGGCAGCAGGTCTCGAGCCGGGTCGCATAGCCGCCTTCGACCGCCTGCCGGCTGATGTCGGTGAAGGGAAGCCCGAGGCTGATCATGATGTCGAATCCGCCGTCGGATTCGGGGTAGGCGATCACGTCGGTCAGCAGGTTCAGGGCCTGCGCGCCCACGATGGAATCC
>CAYSYY010000317.1:533-4791 GCA_964435265.1 uncultured Gemmatimonadota bacterium | reverse complement strand
CGTCGCCGGATGACCCGGTTGAAAAGGGTGGACTTGCCCACATTCGGGCGTCCCACGATGGCGACGAGCGGTTCCTCAGGCATCGCTTCTCTCCGGCCGGTCCCGCCCGGCCTCCCGGGACTCCGCGGTATCCCGGAGCAGTTCGATCAGGTCACCGGCGAGGTCGTAGCTGCCCACGGTGAGCGGCACCGGTACAGCGCTACGCAACTTGTCCAGCGGCGTGTCGTCAAGGAAGAGTCCGTCGCCGTTGAGGCAGTTGGGCGGGAGCAGGAGGGTATCGACAGCCGTCAGGTCGATCCCGGCGAGGGCCCGGGTGAGGCATCCGGCGGTGAGCAGGCCCGAAACCGTCACCTCGGGGCCGAAGAAACTGTTCTCGATCTCGAGCCGCTGCACCTCGAGGCCCGGCACCGACGCGAGTTCGTCCCGGATTCGCCGCCGCCACAGCTCGGCGCCCAGGGCGGCCGTTACGGCCAGCACCCGCAGGGGACGCCACCGCCGGGCGAGACCCTCGGCACCCGCGGAGCGGAGCGCGGGGAGCCGTTTGCTCAGCCGGTGGACGAAGGCGGTGGCCATCCCCACTCCGTTCTCGTGCTGCGGGAAATCGTCGTACCACGATACCGGCGGCAGGGGCAGGCCGGCGGTCAGGAATAGCTCGTCGGAGGGGTAGACGAATCCGCTCCCCCGTTCGGCGCGGAACTCCCGGCGCCACACCTCGCACCGTTTCACGGTGTCCCGCATCTCCTCGGGGGAGGGACGCCGCAGGGGGGTGAGGCCGGTGCGATGGGATGTCAGGCCGACCGGCACGACCGCGACCGATTTCAACCCGGGGCCGAGCGCGGCCAGTCCCCGCACGGTCCGCTCCAGTTCCTCTCCGTCGGTGTACCCCGGCAGGAGCACGATCTGGGCGTGGATCTCGATCCCGGCGTCGAGCAGGCGGACGAGCCGCTCGCCGATCTCGCCGGAGCGGCGCCCCCGCAGCATCCGGCGGCGCAGGTCGGGTGAGAGCGTGTGCACCGAGACGTGCAGAGGGCTCAGCCGCATCGCTTCGATGCGGGCGAAATCGGCCCGGTTCAGGTTGTCCAGGGTGATGTAGGATCCGTAGATGAGCGAGTGCCGGTAATCCTCATCCTTCACCAGCAGGGAGGCCCGCACACCGGCGGGATTCTGGGCGACGAAGCAGAAGATGCAGTCGTCGCCGCAGAGACGTGTTTCCATGGGCTCGGGTTCGATTCCGAGATCCTGTCCTTCCGGGCGCCCGAGCTTCAGATCGAGGATCTCGTCGTCCCGGGCGATCCGCACCCGCAGGCGGTCCTCGGCGCTGTGGAAGAGGAAGTCGATGGGATCGGCGACCGGGTGGCCGTTGACGGCGACGATGCGATCCCCAGCCCGGATGCCGTGAAGCGCCGCCGCACTCCCCGGCCGGACGGCAGCTACCTTCACGGCTCTCCGTCGACCGCCGCGGGGGCCTCGAAGAGCCGGCTCCTGCGGTAGGAATCGAGCAGACGATCGGCCACGACCTTCAGGACCGCCGTGAGAGGTACGGCGATGAGCAGTCCGACGAAACCGAACAGGGCCGCCATTATGAGTACCGCGAACAGCACCACGATGGGATGCAGCCCGAAACGGACACCCATGATCTTCGGGGTGATGAAATTGCCGTCGAGGAACTGGATCACCACGAAGATGATGACCACCCGCAGCAGGTGCCCCCCCGGCTGCGGTCCGAGCAGGGCGATCAGGGCCGCGATCAGGATGGTAAGGAAGCTCCCGATATAGGGGATGATGCAGAGGATCCCCGCCGCCAGTCCGAGCAGGGCGGCGTACTGGATCCCGGCGATCCCGAAAGCGGTGCCGTAGAGGAGCGCGATGGTCAGGCTCACCGCCAGCTGTCCCCGCAGGTAGTTCCCGAGCGCGATTCCGACCTCGGTCCCGACCCCCCGGAGTTGTTCCCGCCGGTACGGCGGTACCAGGCTCATCGCCCAGTCGGAGATCGGGTGGTAGTCCTTGAGCACGTAGAAGGCCACGATCGGGATCAGCAGCAGGTTGGCCAGCTGGGCGAGGAAGATCGAGAGACCGCTGGTGATCTCGAGCGCCCCGTTCAGGAGGCTCTGCACCACCTGGCTGGCACCGCCCCCCTCCCCCAGCAGAGCGTCGGGCAGGGTTTCGGTGCTCGCGGGCAGGCCGACCCGTTCGAGCCAGGGGAATAGGGTGACCTCGATCCAGGTGCGGACCTTCATGGTGATTTCGGGCACCGCCTGGATGAAGGCGGCGATCTGGTCCACCAGCATGGGCACGACCGTAACGATCACCAGACCGGTGATGAGCAGGGTCAGCAGGACCAGCAGGCCGATCGCTACGCTGCGCGGGACCCGGCGCCTCTCCAGCCGGTCGATGAAGGGATAGAGCAGGTATGCCAGGAGCAGCCCGATCCCGAAGGGCAGCAGCACGGCCGAGGTCTTCTGCACGAACCAGACCAGGAAGAAGATGGTGCCGACGCCGATGATGCCGTGGCTCCATCGCTCCCGCCACCACGGATAGAGGAGCACGACCAGGGCCAGGTAGAGGACGAACGGTCCGATCTCCTCATGGGTATCGAGATAGAGACCGACCAGGATCAGGAGGGCGGCCAGCAGGGGGCCGATCGCCTGACGCGAGACCGTATGACGCTCAGTGGTGTCCACCACGTCTCTCCGGTCCGGGTCGGGATTCCGGATATCTGGAGCGGGCGACGGGGCTCGAACCCGCGACTTGCAGCTTGGGAAGCTGCCACTCTACCGGCTGAGTTACGCCCGCTTTCCTGAGCGTACAAAGATGAACCGCCCGCCTGCGGGTGTCAACCCCGGCACGGGGATCGGTCGCCCTGCCGGCGGGGGGCGATCACCCCCTTCCTTGACAGCCCCCCGATCCGGCCGGATACTGGAGAGGAAGAGCGGACCATGCGACCAGTGAGGCCGGCGATGAGAAGACGACTCATCATCACTTCGTTGCTGCTGGTGCTCTGCGTCCCCGGTTGGCCGCGGAGCGCCGGGGCACAGCGGAACGCCCGGGAGATCCTGAGCGATCACTCGGCCATCCTGACCGCGGGGGACCTCTCCCTCCGGTTCATCTACCTCCACCCGGACTCGGCGGGAACCGAAGTAGCCAAGGCCGTGCTGACCACCGAGGAATTCCAGGCGTATGAACGCGAGAAGGAGCGCCTGCAGAAGAACTGGTCGCTCATCGCTTTCCGGCTCGTCCCCTACCGGGACGCCCGTTTCGATCCCACCCTGTTGAGGATCACCGCCCGCGAACGCACCCACCAGGTGGGCTTCATGGATGTGGTGGACGTACATGGCATGTTCATGAGCACGGTCCGCCGCGGCGATTATGTCTTCGGTTTCATCAAGGCGCCCGAGTACATCGATTTCCGTCGGACCATCACCTACGTTTATGAAACCTATAGGACCCAGTTCCTCCTCCCCCTGCGATGGAGGCAGAAGTACTTCAACTTCCTCGATTCACCCGGCCGATAACCACGTGAGGTGCCGCCGGATCCCCACCAGTACAGATCCTGAACCGGAGGGAATGCGCACGATGCGTCTGCGAGTCTGTCTGATCCCCGTTCTGGTCCTGGCCCTGACGGGCTGTGCCGCTCTCTCGGCCGCCTCGCGGCGGGCCGGCGAGCAGGAACAGGTCCGCTCCGACCGGCCCGGTCGTCAGGGGCCTGAGGAACAGATCAAGCCGTACAGTGAGGTTATCACCGCCGGAGCCGAGAGCGACGAGGGTGTCTTCACCGTGCATCGGATCGGCGAGAAGGTCTATTACGAGATCCCCGCCGCGCAGTTAGGGAAGGATTTCCTCTGGGTGAGCCGGATCGCCGCCGCTCCGACCGGCGGCGGGTACGGGGGACAGAAGGTCGCCACCCACGTGGTGCGCTGGGAACGCTTCCGGGACCGGATCCTGATGCGCGATGTGCTCTACGAGGTCGTCGCCGATTCCACCCAGCCGATCTTTGAAGCCGTGAGCAACGCCACCCTGCCCGCCGTGATCATGGCCTTCGACATCGCGGCCGTACGCCGCGACACGACCGCGGCCGGGGTGCACGAGCACGTGGTGATCGAAACGACCGGCCTGGTGACCGGTGATGTGCCCGAATTCAGCCCGCGCCGGCGCTTCAGCGCCCGGGCCCTGGTCCGCGACCGCTCCTTCCTCGAGTACATCAAGAGCTTCCCGAAGAACATCGAGTACGAACAGTTCATGACCTTCACCTCCGCCGAGG
>CAYSYY010000317.1:0-523 GCA_964435265.1 uncultured Gemmatimonadota bacterium | reverse complement strand
CGAGGGGGATCCGTCTATCTCGGTGGTGATGCACCACAGCATGGTCCTGCTTCCCGATGATCTCATGAGGCCGCGCCTGTACGACGACCGGCTCGGCTTCTTCAGCGTGCAGCAGATCGATTACAGCACCGAGGAACAGCGGGCGGCGACGCGCCGCTACATCACCCGCTGGCGCCTGGAGAAGAAGAATCCGGAGGCCGAGGTGTCCGATCCGGTCAAACCGATCGTGTGGTACATCGATCCGGCCACCCCCGAGAAGTGGCGCCCCTATATCAAGGCCGGTATCGAGGACTGGCAGGAAGCGTTCCTGCAGGCCGGTTTCTCGAACGCCATCTTCTGCCTCGATCCCCCCGATGATCCCGATTTCGATCCGGAAGACGCCCGCTACTCGGTGATCCGCTACCTCCCCTCCACCACCGAGAACGCTTCGGGACCGCACGTGCACGATCCCCGCACCGGCGAGATCCTCGAGGCCGACGTGCAGTGGTACCACAACGTCATGAACCTGCTGCGCGACTGGTAC
>CAYSYY010000316.1:0-4805 GCA_964435265.1 uncultured Gemmatimonadota bacterium | reverse complement strand
TGCAGCTCTCCTATCCCGATTACCTGGACCTGCGGGCCGGCACGACCGACGTCCTCGACGGTCTCTTCCTCTACGAGATTTCCATCAGCCTGCTCGATCGGGGCGATGAGAGCGAGATGGTCTTCCACGAGTTCGCGACCGCCAATTACTTCAATGTCCTCGGTGTCAGGCCGGCGCTGGGACGGACCTTCATCGCCGGCGAGGACGACCGGCCCGGAACCGAACCGATCGTGGTCCTCTCCCACGACTGCTGGCGGCAGCGTTATAGCGCCGATCCCGGGATCATCGGCCGCACCCTGCGACTCGGCGGGCATCCTTTCACCGTGGTCGGGGTCGCCGCTCCGGAGTTCGTCGGCATGTTCCCGTTCGCCGTTGATTTCTGGATCCCGGTGATTCACCGCCCTCTCATCGGCCCCGATGACGACGCTCTGTCAACCCGCACCCGGCGGACCTTCTGGGCCAAAGGGCGGTTGCGTGACGGGATCGACATCGCCCGGGCCCGCCAGGTCGTCGAGGCGGTGGGCGCCCGGCTGGACGAGCAGTACCCGGGAGCTCAGGAATTCCGGACGACTGTGATTCCGTCGAAGGACTCGGTTCTCATCCCCGAGGTCGATCAGGCCATCAGGATGCTCTCCCTCTTCCTGATGGGGCTGGTGGGGCTGGTGATCCTCATCGCCTGTACCAACCTGGCCAGCATCATGCTGGCCCGGGCCTCGACCCGCCGCCGCGAGATCGGGATCCGTCTCGCGATCGGGGCCGGGCGCGGGCGGCTGGTCCGCCAGATGCTGACCGAGAGTGTCCTGCTGGCGCTGGGGGGCGGGCTTGCCGGAGTGGCGATCGCGCACGGCCTGATCGAGTTGTTGCTGGCCCTGCGCCTGCCCCTGCCGCTGCCGCTCAACCTGGTCTTCGGTCTCGATCTGCAGGCCGTTCTCTTCGCCCTTGTCCTGACCCTCGTGACGGGGATCATCTTCGGACTGCTCCCGGCCCGCAAGGCATCCGATCCGAACCTCGTTGAAATCCTGAAAGGGACCGATACCGACCTGGCGACACGCTACCGGCGCTTCGGTCTCAAGAATCTGCTGATCGCCGTCCAGGTAGCGGTCTCGACCCTGCTGCTGGTCTGTACCGGCCTCTTCCTGCGCAGCCTGCAGCAGGCCGCCTCGGTCGATCGGGGTTTCGATCTGCGCTCGGGAGTGGTCATGCAACTCCCCCTCGAGCTCATCGACTTCGACGCTTCGCAGGCTGGGACTTACCTACAGGAGGTAAAAAACCGTCTCAGTGCCCTGCCGGGAGTTGAAGCCGTCGCCTTCGCCGACCGCCTGCCGCTGAACCTGAACCAGAGCATCAACCTGCTCTACCTTATTGATTCCCCGACCGTCGATGCCGAAGCCGGGGTATCGGTCCAGACCTCCGACGTCGGACCGGATTACTTCCGGGCGATGGGGATCGCCATCGAACAGGGGCGGGCCTTCTCGTCAGCGGATATCGCCGGAGCTCCGCTGGTCACCATTATCAACCGGACCTTCGCCAAGCGTTTCTGGCCCGGCTCCGATCCACTCGGAGGCCAGTTCCACATCGGCCATCGGGGGAATATCTACACCGTTGTGGGGGTGGCGGCCGACGGCAAATACCGCACCCTCGGCGAAGCCGCGCGGCCCTACTTCTACCGGGCGCAGTTCCAGCACTCTTTCCAGACCGATTTCTCCTACGTCGTCGTCAGAACCCGCGAGGACGCGCGGCCCCTCATCCCCACCGTCAGGAACGTGCTGCGCGAGATCAATCCCGATCTGCCCCCCTTCGATATCAAGACGGTCTCCGAGTACCTGAACGTCATGCTCTTCCTCTCCCGGTTGATCGGGAGCATCGCCGGGGCTCTGGGACTCACGGCTCTGCTGCTGGGGATAACCGGTCTTTACGGCGTCATCGCCTTCGAGACGGCGCGGCGTACCCGCGAGGTGGGCATCCGGATCGCTCTGGGGGCCGGACGGGGCCGGATCCTGCGGCTGGTCCTGACCGACAGCGTCCGGCTGATCGCAGTCGGGCTCGGGCTCGGACTGGCGGCCGCAGCAGCCGCCTCCCAGGGCCTCACCGCGCTGCTGATCGGGATCCGGCCGCTCGATCCCGTCACCTTTGCCGGTATCCCGCTGCTGTTGATCGGGACCGCCCTGCTGGCCCCCCTCCAGCCCGCCCGACGCGCCGCCCGGATCGATCCAGCCCGAGCGGTACGTCAGGAGTAATACCCGAGGCGCAGTCTACCGCACCTGTTCCGGCACTATCCACGAAGGCCGATGCCCTCAGGCCGGGACTACTCGACCCGGAGCACCGTCACCGGATCGAGCCGCAGGGCCCGCCGGACCGGGAGCAGGCAGGCCACAGCCGATATCGCGCCCAGGATAAGCACGACAGCGAGGAACACCACCGGATCGGCCGGGGCGACACCGTAGAGCTCGCTGGTGATGAACCGGGTCAGCAGAACTGATCCGGCGATCCCGCCCGTCAATCCGACCGCGACCATCCTGAGCCATTGCCCTCCGATCAGCCGTACGATCCGGCTCTCGGTACTCCCCAGCGCCACCCGGATCCCGATCTCGCGCGCTCGCTGACCCACCGCACAGGCCAGCACGCCGTAAACGCCGAGTGCGGCCAGCAGCAGGGCCACGATCGCGAAGACCGTCAGCAGCTGCATCGGCGTGCGGCGCGGGATCAGCGAGGCGGCCAGGTCGTCGGCCAGGTCGACGGTCCAGTACGGGAGAACCGCCGGATCGATCCGCTGCACCGCCTCCCGGACCGCCGGGGCGAACAGGAGCGGATCGCCCTCGGTGCGGACGACGGTACGGAAGAAGGTCAGGCCCGACTGGGCGATGGGGCGGTAGAAAGCCCCGCCGGGATCGGCTTCTAGCAGATCATTGTGTTTGATCGATCCCACGACGCCGATGATGGTGTGCCAGTCCGGCACATACCCGGGTTCGGTTTCGTCGTCGATACCCGGGTGCATGCGCTGGCCGATCGGATCGGTATCGGGCCAGTACCGGCGGGCCAGGTTCTCATCGATGATGACCACCCGCGGAGCGCCGAGCCGGTCACCGGATCCGAAATCGCGCCCCCGCAGCAGTGGAATGCCCAGACAGGCGAAGTAACCTGGGCTCACCCGCGTGTTGTAGGGTGTCGTCACCGTCTCCCCGGGCCCCGGGACGTACCCCTCGACGGTGATCGCGATGGAATTCACCACTCCGGAGAAGGGGAGCTGGCTCGTGATGGCCGCCGCTTCAACGCCGGGAAGCGCTGCGAGCTCCTCGATGATCGATTCCTGTAAGGCGATCCGGGCGGGGGCATCGGGATAGCGTTCCGGGGGCAGGTTGATGGCGTTGGCCAGGATGCCCTCGGCCTCGAAACCCGGCTGGATCGCCAGGATGTTCCGCAGACTGGCGAAGAGCAGCGCCGCCCCCATCAGGAGCACGAAGGTGACGGCGATCTGGGTGCTGACCAGAAGGTTCTGCAGGCTGATGGCACGTCGTTCACCCGAGCCCGTGCGCCCGCTCCGCAGCAGGACTCCCAGACGGTCGAAGCGGAGATAGCGCAGCGCCGGCAGGAGACCGGACAGCAGGCCGACGGCCAGCACGAGCGAACCGGTGAACAGCAGAGCCGTCGCATCCAGTCCCACCTCCGACACCTGGGGGATCTCCCAGACGGCGAAGGTTCCGAGCAGCTTCAGACTGAAGGCGCCCGCCGCGATCCCGGCCGCTCCTCCCACCATGCACAGGAACAGACTCTCGGTCACCCGTTGCCGCACGAGCCGGAAGCGCCCGGCGCCCAGGGCGTGCCGGGTGGCCAGATCAGGGAGGGTCAACGAGGTCCGGACCAGCAGCAGGTTGGTGATGTTCACACAGCCGATCAGCAGGACCAGCAGGACGCCCCCCCAGAGCAGGAGCAGAGGCCGACGCAGGTTCCGGACCAGGTCGTTCTGCCAGCCGCACACGACGGTGTGGTACCCCGCATTCCTGAGGATCTCCTGCAGGGCCACGGGGAGCAGGTCGAAAACACCCGCATTGATCGCGGCAATCTGTTCAGCCGCCTGCTCGACGCTGGCGCCGGGCTTCAGACGCGCCAGCATGCCGAGATTGGAATCATCATTGAACCGCATCTCCCCCGCCCAGGCCCGGCCCGGCCAGGAGAGCGCGGTGAAGATGTCGGTCTCCCAGTCGGGGAGACGGAAGCCGGACGGCAGAACCCCCACCACGATCTGGTTCGTCTCGTTCAGCACCAGCGTCTGCCCGACCACATCGTCGGTCCCGCCGAAATACTGCTGGCAGAATTCGTAGCTGAGGACCACCTCGTCGGCATCAACCGACTGTCCGTCCGCTTCGATGAAGAACCGCCCCGCCTCAGGCTGCACCCCAAGCAGGGCGAAGTACGAGGGCGTTACGGCGGTAGCGAAGGCATGCCGCCGGGTTTCCCGCTCCCCGACCACGCTGCTGCCGCTGGAGAAGAGGGCCACTTCCTCGAAGGCGTCGACCTGCTCCCGCCGCTCGTAGTAATCGATGAAGTTGTTCCCGAGGCGCTCCTCGTCGGCTCCGGGGGCGGAGTTGTACACGCACACGAGCCGCCGGGCATCGGGATAGGGCAGCGGCCGCAGTACCACCGTATTCACCAGCGAGAAGATGGCGGTGTTGGCGCCCAGGCAGATGACGAGGGTGACGATCACCACCGCGGAGAAGCCGGGTCGTCGCCTGAGGTCGCGTACGGCATGGCGTACGTCCTGCCACAGATCCAGCAGGACGTGCACCCCTCGTTCCCGGCGGGTCTGC
>CAYSYY010000315.1:0-4811 GCA_964435265.1 uncultured Gemmatimonadota bacterium | reverse complement strand
CCGCCTCGAATCCGGGACCGCGATCGCTGCGGCTCAGGCCGAGCTGGACGCTCTCATGGCCGGGAGGCAGGCGGCGGGGGGACCGGCTGCCGACGAAGCCTTCGGTGTCAGTGTCGAACCAGTATCCGCTTTCCTCTTCGCGGGTGCCCGGACCCCGGTGGCCGTCCTCTACCTGTTCGTTTCCCTGATCCTCCTCCTGGCCTGCGCCAACGTGGCCAACCTGCTGCTGGTGCGCGGCATCCACCGGCGCCAGGAGATCGCGATCCGCATCAGTCTCGGGGCGGGGCGGGGGCGCATCGTGCGCCAACTCGTCACCGAGAGTCTGCTGCTGGCCGGTGTCGGCGGAGTGCTCGGTATCGGCCTGGGCATGATCGGCCGGGATCTGATGTGGGGCATCTTCCCGCTCAACTACCCGCCCGTCCTGGACCTCTCCCTCAACCTGCGGGCGGCCCTCGCGCTGGTCGGCATCGTGGTTCTCTCGGGTCTCGTCGCCGGCCTCTGGCCGGCGTTCATGACGGCCCGGCGGGATATCCAGACGGTCCTGCGGGCCGCGGCGCGCTCCCTGGCGGGGGACCGCGGACAGCGCCGGCTGCAGACACTGCTGACCGTCTTTCAGATCACAGCGGCCCTGACGGTCCTGGTCGGCGCCGGAATGCTGTTCGGTGAGGTGAACCGGCTGCGTTCGTTCGATCCGGGCTACGATCCCCGGAACCTGCTCGTCGGTCACCTCGAGATCGAAGCGGCCGAGACCATGCCCCCGCCGGATCGGCTACGGTTCATCGATGAGGTGGTGGCCCGGCTCCAGCGGGCGCCTGGCGTGGTCGCCGCCTCGGCGGCCGCCGCGCTGCCGATCCGGGAACTGATCAAAGTTGCCTCCATGGCTCCCGGTGGCGTGGAGGGCGGGGCCGGAGCGGTGGAATATCATCGGTATAACGTCGTGCGCTCCGACTACTTCGAGACCATGCGCATCCCGCTGCTCCGGGGACGGGGATTCAGCCCGGGCGATGATCGTGCCGGAACCGCGCCGGTGGCGATCGTGAATGAGACCTTCGCCGAGAGGTCCTGGCCGGAAGATGATCTCCTCGGAAAGACGGTACGGTTCCCGGGTGCCGGCGGGGAACCGGAGGTCGTAACCGAGGTCGTCGGAGTGGTCGGGACGACCGAATGGATCCCCCCGCGAGGTGTGCGTGAGGTCGTCTACCGGCCGTATGCCCAGGATCCCGATCCCAAGATCACCTTTATCGTGCGGACCGGTTCCGATCCCGTGGACCTGACCGGGCTCCTGAAAGAGGCGGTCTGGGCGAGTGCACCCGAGCTACCCTTCCACTGGATCCGGACGGTCGAGGATCTGATCGAACAGGACAACTGGGATACGATGACCTTCTATCCCTGGATCTTCGCGATCCTCTCGGTGACGGGGCTCGTGATGGCCTGCCTGGGAGTGTACGGGGTGGTCGCCTTTACAGCTACCCAGCGCACCCGCGAGTTCGGCATCCGGCTGGCCATGGGTGCCTCACCCGGTGCCCTGCTCTCCCTGGCCATGAGGCAGGGTGTGCGGCTCGCCGCCCTGGGATTGATCGTCGGGCTGCCGGCCGCGGTTCTCTTCATGCGGATCACCGCTTCCCTGGTGCGCGCCGCCGCCTCTTTCTCACTCCCGGTACTCGCGGCGGCATCGGTGCTGCTGGCCGGCGCCGTACTGCTGGCCGGCTATCTCCCCGCAGCCCGATCGATCCGGCTCGATCCGGTCGAGGTGCTGCGTCAGGAGTGACTGCTCCCGCGCCTCCGGCCTGGTGGTCACGTGACAGAGTACGCGGAGTGCCCGGTTGCCGCCGGCACCCGACTCCCGCTATAGAAGGAAAGGGGAGGGGAAAGCGGATGCGGGGAGGTGGGAGCGGGTGGGGGGGATTCGATCGGATCACAGGTACTGAAGCGGAATGATGGCGGGTGGAGCGACGGCGGTAGCTGGAACGAGGAACGGGTGATATGCCTGAGCCGAGTGGAGCGACGGCGGGCGCTGGAACGAGGAACGGGTGATATGCCTGAGCCGGGTGCAGCAGGCAGTGCGGGTGAGGAGATGGTATCGATCCGGACGGGGGATGCCGAACTCGATGCCCTGCTGCCCCTCATCCGGTCCTTCCTCGCGGCCGATGTCATGGAGATGTCGATCGACGGGCGGCGGGTGAGCGGTTTCCGCACCCCCGACACCCGGTCGATCTGGATCCGCGATCACTCCGACATGCTGCGGGCCGGCCGATGGTTGTATCCCGATGTCACCAGTGCGGTCGAGCACTTCGCTCTGACCCAGGCGGCTTCAGGCCGCATCTTCGATTACTTCACCACCTTCCCCGAGAAGCTTCCCTGCGAGAAGGAGAACTGGACCAGGTACGTGCGCGTCCCGGTCGAGGCCGACGTGGAGTTCCGGTTCGTCAAAGCGATCCGGCTCGCCTGGCAGGCCGCCGGCGACGACACCTGGCTCGCCGCGATGCTCCCTCATGCCGAACGAGCCCTGGATTACATCATGAACCACCCCTGGTACTGGGACAGGGAGCGGGGGCTCATCAAGCGGGCCTACACCATCGACACCTGGGATTTCGCCTACACCGCCGGCCGGCACGGGTGGCTGCAGTTCCAGATCGATGAAGACACTTTCTGGGGCATCATGCACGGCGACAACAGCGGGTACGTCGAGGCTTTCCGGATCATGGCCGACGCCCACGCCGGACTCGGCGATCCCGAACGGGCCGATTTCTGGCTGCAGCAGGCCGACGGCCTGCGCGAACGGATGAACGCGCTCTGCTGGAACGGCCGGTTCTACACCCACTTCGTGAAGCTCACCCCGGTCGAGATCGCCGGAGTGGATGAAGCCGCGCAGCTCAGCCTGAGCAATCCGATGGCGATCAACCGCGGAGCAGCCGGACCGGAGCGGGCCGCGGCGATCATCGCGGAATACCGGCGCCGCCGCGAGACGACCGCCGCCTTCGCCGAATGGTTCTCGATCGATCCCCCCTTCCCCGACGGTATCTTCGGAGACGAAAAGCTGGTGGGGGGGGCGTACGTGAACGGCGGGATCATGCCCCTGGTGGGGGGGGAGCTGGCCCGGGCCGCCTTCGAACACGGGTATGAGGAGTACGGTGTGGATATCCTGCGCCGCTACTCCCGGCTGATCTCCGAGCGAGGTGAGACCTACCTCTGGTACTTCCCCGACGGCACGCCCTCGAGCGTGGAGACGAGCACGAGCCCCGAGGCCACGCCGACCGACGGCTGGGGATCGAGCGCCATGCTCTGGGCGCTCATCGAAGGCCTGGCGGGGGTGGTGGACGAAGGGGCGCGTTTCGAGCGGATCCGCCTCTGTCCCCGGTGGCCGGCGGCCGGCGTGACCGCGGCCGATATCTCCCTTGCCTACCCGGCTTCCGGGGCGCGGATCGGCTACCGGTGGCGGGCGGATGAGAGCGCCCTTACCCTGGATGTGACCGCAGGCTCGGGCTCCGCAGATTCTGGTATTACAGGTGTCGGCTTCGCGGATTCGGGCACCACAGGCGTTGGCTCCGCAGATTCCGGCACCGCGGGCCCGGGCGCTGCCGGGGCGGGCGCTGCTGGTTCGGACGCCGCGGGTTCGGGATCCACGGGTTCAGGCACCGCGACCTGCCACGTCCTGTTGCCCCGAGGGCGGAGCGCTGCTCGGGTGACGGTGTCCGGCGTCGATGTTCCCTTTTCAGAGACGACGATCAGGTCCAGCCGCTATGCGGATTTCGAGGCGCCGATCGAGGGCGGGACCGCAATCAGGGTGGAATTCACCGGGCGGTGAAGATCCGCACCTCCCCGAACTGCATGTCGAGCCGGTGCTCGCGGCTCGTGGAACCACCGGCCGCCGGCCGCATGGGCCGGGGCAGGCTCAGCACCCGTTCTCCGGTCGACGTGGCCGTGATGGCGGCCGCTCCCTGGCAGGCCCGGACAACGTCGGGACGCGAACTCCACAGCACCACCCCGGCCTGGCGGGCGAGCCACCGCAGGATCTCGACCGGCAGAGGGGGAGCCCCGACATATATCGAGGTCCAGCCGTCCTGTTCCTTCCGGGCCATGGCCGGCCGTTCCAGATCGGTCCAGATCCCCAGCGTTTCCGCCTCGTGATCGGTTACCACGAAACGCGGTTGGTGCGGCGGCGCGGTGCCGAATGTCATCCCGATCGGTCCCCCGACGTCACCGAGGAAGCACTGGATCATCATCGGTCCGGGAGTTCTCTCGACGGTGAAACCCATGCCGGTCAGATCCTGCATCTGTGCCAGGTCGAACCGGTCGCGGGTCAGGTAGCCGGGGGCGTAGAACCACACCACCGTAGCGCCGCTGCCCTGGAGCAGATCCTTGAGCCGGGCCCGTTCCTCGGGTTCGATCAGGAACAGGTTCACCATGAAGATCAACCGCGCCCGGCGCACATCCCGGCGCTCGAGATCGAACCGGTAGAGGAAATCGATCGGCGCGCCGAGCCGATGCAGGGTACGGGCCTGGGAATCGAGCAGCCAGTGGGTGAAGTAGTCGGTGTAGGTGACGCCGTACCCCCGCCACGGCTGTTCGCTCAGCCAGTGCTGGGTCGCGAAGAAGCTCTCGGCGTCATAGACCGCCGCGATCTCGGCCACCGATCCGATGTCGAGCCGGTTCCGCTCCTCACCCAGCTCCGCCAGGCGGCGGATCTCCCGGATGATCGGCCGGTCATCGTACCACCCCCGGTCGGCGGCGTAGCGGGCGCTGTAATGGCCGAAGTCGAAGAACCATCCGCCGATGCCGCTCGCGAACATGCCGGCCAGGTCGGCCGTCGA
>CAYSYY010000314.1:0-4855 GCA_964435265.1 uncultured Gemmatimonadota bacterium | reverse complement strand
TTCCGGGAATACGCGGCCGGTTTCGGCGTTACGCTCTGACGTCTCATAATCCAGGCAAGGACTGATCCATGGCCTACTCCACCGAGCGATCGTGCGAACTCTTCCAGCGGGCCCTGCGGGTCATGGTCGAGGGGGGTAGCTCGCCCTCGCGGGGACCGGCCAACTACGGCGCCTACCCGCTCTTCATCGAGCGGGGGGAGGGAGCGTACCTCACCGACGTCGACGGCAACCGCTACCTCGACTGGATGATGGCCTACGGGGCGCTGCCGCTCGGGCACGCCCACCCGGCGGTCGTCGAGGCGATCGTCGCGGCCGCCGAGACCGGCACGCTGTTCGCCGCCGCGACCGAGGTCGAGGTGGAGGTGGCCGAGCTGCTGAACGCGGCGGTCCCCGGGGCGGAGAAGGTGCGCTTCGCCAACACCGGCACCGAGGCCACCATGGCCGCGGTCCGGCTCGCACGCGGCTGGACCGGGCGGCCCAAGTTCGTCAAGTTCGAGGGGCACTACCACGGCTGGTACGACGACTACCTCGTCAGCGCCCATCCCCAGCTGCCCGCCAGCCTGGGCCACCGTCACGATCCGGTGAAGATCCCCGATTCCTCGGGGCTGAACCGCCGGGCGCTCGAGGACACCATCGTGGTGCCCTGGAACGACGTCGCCGCCCTGGAGCGGGCGGTGGCGAACCATCGCGGGCAGATCGCAGCCGTTCTGACCGAAGGCATCATGGCCAACATGGGGGTGATCCCGCCCCGGGAGGGGTACCTGCGAAGGGTCCGGGAGCTCACCCGCGCCGAGGATATCCTGCTCATCCTCGATGAGACGGTCACCGGCTGCCGGATCGGACCCGGCGGCTGCCAGGAACTCTACGGCGTCGAGGCCGACATCGTCACCATGGGGAAGGGCCTGGGAGCCGGCCTGCCGGTGGCGGCCTTCATGGGGCGGGCTCCGTTCATGGACGCCCTGGCGTGGGGCGGGGTGCTCCACTACGGCACCCAGAACGCTTCACGCGCCGGCATGTTCGCCGCCCGGGCCAACCTGGGTGAGCTCCTGAAGGACGACGGCGCGGTCTACCGTCACACCTGGCGGATCGGCGAAGTGCTGCGTGAGGGCCTGAACGAGCTTTTCCGGGAGACCGGCACTCCGGCTGTGGCCCAGGGGGTGGGGCCGATGCTGCAGATCCTCTTCACCGACCGGACTGCGATCACCGACTACCGGGAGTTCTGCGCCCACGTGGATCGGCCCCGCTACCAGCGGCTGGCCCTCGACCTGTTCGCCCACGGTATCTATCTGAGTCCCTCGGCCGCCCTGCATTCGGTCGCCTCGTACGCGCACACCGAAGAGGACGTCGCGAAGACCCTCGCGGCCGTCCGGACGATCCTGGCCGGGTGACGGGCGCGGGCTATCCCCTGCGACCGCCGGCGGTCGGCAGGATCTGACCGTGCGCCCCGCCGTGGTATCGCCGTACCGCGGCGGAAGTGATCCTGAACATCGGGCCGGCCGGTTCCGTACTACCCTGAAACGGGGTGAGTCAGGTGATCGAAGGAACGGCGGCGCATATCTGGATCTTCGCGAGCGTGATCGCCCTGCTCTTCGGGGTGGGGGCGATCCTTACCGTCGTGCGCGCCCGCGAGGGCCGGGACGATGCTTTCCTGCCGCCGCTGCTCTGGTTCCTCACGGCCTGGAATGTCTACCTGCTCGCCGGTTTCACGACCATCTACACCACCGCCAATATCTTCGCCAACCGCGTACCCGAGGAGCACACCATCCTCACCCTGGTGCTGAGCCTCGTAACGCAGGTCAGTCTGGTGGCGATGGTCTGGGCTCTGGTCCACGTCACCGTCCGGCTCGGGGGCCGCACGCTCACGGGACGGTGGCTGCACCTCGGCCGGGGGGGCGCGGTCTTCCTGGCCCTGGTGCTGGCCGCGGTGTCGGTCGGGGTTTTTCTACAGCTGCCGATCCACGACGAGGTCATGGTGGTGGTGACCGCCGTCGCCTACCTCCTCTATGCCGTCTTCATCCTCGCCCCGCTCGCTCTCCTCATTACGGCCCGGAAGCTGGCGGATGAGGCGGGGCAACGCCGGGCCCGCACCTTCAGTTTCGCCTACCTGGCCATCTTCGGCCTGCTGTGCGTCATCAGCTTCATGCCCCTGCAGGTCCGCGTCATCGCGGCCGTCGTCATCCTGCCGGCCATCAATATCGCCGCTCTGCTCTGGACGCGGCGTTTTCTGCCGCCGCCGGTGGCCGGAACCGGCAACGGGAACGGCGTAACGATCGACGATCCGGCCCTGCTCGATGCCTTCTGCACCCGCTACGAATTCTCCCGCCGCGAGCGCGAGATCGCCGCCCTGATCGTCGGAGGCAAGAGCAACAAGGAGATCGAAGACGAGCTCTATATCTCGATCCATACGGTGAAGAACCATATCTACCGCCTCTTCCGCAAACTCGGGGTGAACAGCCGGGGGCAGTTAATGAACCTGCTGGTCGAGGAGCAGAAGCTCTTCAATGGGAGCAACTCCGGCGATTCTCCTGCACACCGCTCCGGCCCGGGCGTCATGGAGGCGAAGTAAGCCGGCCTGCGCAGACCTTTCCGGGAGGGAGCGCCATCGGTAGAGCCGGCGGGAACTGATCCGGCCGGAGTGGCGGTGCCGCCGGCGGCGGCCTCACCGATCATCGGGTTTGCACCCGGCGCACCCACCTGTTATCTCTCTCCCGGTCCGCACGTACCCATCACCTTCACCGGGATATCGAACATGAGAACAGCACGCACGGTCGTCTTCCTGGCGGCGCTGCTCACGGCCGCAGCCTGCGGTCGGGAACCCCGCCGGATCGAAGTCCAGCACATCCTGATCTCCTTCGAAGGAGCGATCAACAAGGAGGGCCTGACCCGCACGAGGCCGGAGGCCGAGACGCTGGCCCGGAACGTGCTCGAGCTGGCCCTGGGCGGATCGGATTTCGACGCGCTGGTCCGGGAGTACACCGACGACCAGTATCCCGGTATCTACGCCATGGCCAACCTGGACGTGCCGGTGCGCGAGGGCGAGTACGCCCGCGCCCGCATGGTGCAGGTCTTCGGGGATGTCGGTTTCAGTCTGAAGGTGGATGAGATCGGCATGGGCAGCTACGATCCCGAGACCAGCCCCTACGGCTGGCACATCATCAAACGATTGCGCTAGCACCCGTCGCCATCCCGGAGAACCGCCCGGCAGCAGCCCGGCCGGGCACGATCCCCTGCCCGCAGCGGGACGTTCATCCTTACCCGGTCGGGGCCTGACGGGTGTAGGATCCCCTGACCGTACAGATACTGTCCATCTCCTGCCGGGAGAGGAACCATGCCGTGCCGTCATGACCGCCGGGCGTCTGTCGCCTCCGGCCTCCGTACCGTTCTGCTGATCGGCATCACCGCGGTCGTCACGATCATCTCCGCCTGTGTCACCATCGGCCCGATCGGCGGCGTCACCTTCCTGGTCTCCTTCGACGAAGCCGTCTGCTCCGAAACCCTCGACGGACGCCTGCTGCTGCTCATCTCCACCGATGACTCGACCGAGCCCCGTTTCCAGACCAGTCCGGGCGCGGACGCGATCGCGGTCTTCGGCCTGGATGTCGAGGGTATGGCGCCGGGCGAGACCGAGACCATCGACGATTCGGTCTTCGGCTACCCGCTGCCGAGCCTGGCCGATCTGGAGCCGGGCGAATACACCGTGCAGGTGGTCCTGCACCGCTACGAGACCTTCACCCTGGCCACCGGCCAGACCGTGAAGCTGCCGATGGACCGGGGGGAGGGGCAGCACTGGAACCAGGCCCCGGGCAACCTCTACAGCACGCCGCGCACGGTGACGATAGACCCGGCCCACAGCCGGAGCCTGGAGATCGAGCTCGACCGGGTCATACCGCCGATCCCGGAACCGGAGGACACCCGGTACGTCCGGCACGTAAGGATCCGGAGCGAGCTGCTGACGCGGTTCTGGGGCCGGCCGATGTACCTGGGAGCGCACGTGCTGGTGCCGGAAGGATTCGATTCCCATCCCGAGCGGCACTACCCGCTCATGGTCTTCCATGGGCACTTCCCGGCCGACTTCGGCGGTTTCCGGACCGAGCCCCCCGATCCCGATCTGGAACCCGATTACAGCACCCGCTTCCGCGTCTCGGGCTACAACCGGATACAGCAGCAGGAGGCCTACGATTTCTACCGGCAGTGGATCTCCCCAGACTTCCCCCGCTTCCTGGCTGTCGAGATCCAGCACGCCAACCCGTACTACGACGACTCCTACGCCGTGAACTCGGCCAACCTGGGTCCGTACGGCGACGCCATCACCTACGAGCTGATCCCGTACCTCGAGCAGGAATTCCACGGTTTCGGGGAGGGGTGGTCGCGCTTCCTCTACGGCGGCTCGACCGGCGGCTGGGAGGCCCTGGCGGTGCAGGTCTTCTATCCCGGGGAGTACAACGGCTGCTTCGCCGCCTGCCCCGACCCGATCGACTTCCGGCAGTACTGCCTGGTGAACATCTACGAGCACGAGAACGCCTACTTCGACGGCGGACCCTTCAACCGGGTCGAACGCCCGGGGCACCGCGACTGGCTCGGAAATGTCAACAACACCATGCGCGATTACAACCACCTCGAACTCGCGCTGGGTACCAACAGCCGCTCCGGTGATCAGTTCGACATCTGGCAGGCGGTTTTCTCTCCCATGGGCCCCGACGGGTACCCGCAACCGATCTGGGACAAGCTCACCGGCGAGATCGACCGCGAGGTGGCCGCCTACTGGCGCGAGAACTACGACCTGCGCTACATCCTCGAGCGCGACTGGGCGACCCTGGGTCCGCAGCTGGTGGGGAAGATCAACATCTACTGCGGC
>CAYSYY010000313.1:0-4881 GCA_964435265.1 uncultured Gemmatimonadota bacterium | reverse complement strand
GGCGTTGTAGTCGGCGTAGTAGTGGTATCCGGCCAGGGCATTGGTGGAAGCGGTGTTGACGATGCTCCCCCCGCCGCCGGCGAGCATGGTACGGGCCGCCCGCTGGCCGACGGTGAAGATGCCGGTCAGGTTCACCTCGATGACCCGCCGCCACTCCTCGGCGGTGATCTCCATGAAGGGATGGCGGATGCTGATGCCGGCGTTGTTGATGAGCACGTCGAGCCCGCCGAGGTCGGTTTCGAGGGCGGAGAAGGCGGCGTCGACTCCAACCGGCGAGGTCACATCCGCGACCAGGGTCCCGCTCACCTCCGGTATCGCCGCCGCGGCCCTCTCCAGGGCGGCGGAATCGGCGTCGAGCAGGACGACCCGGCATCCTTCCTCGATGAAACGCCGGGCGGCGGCCGATCCGATCCCGCCGGCCCCGCCGGTGATCAGTACCCGCTTGTTCTCCAGCCCTCGCACGGGGTGCTCCTTTCGACTCCCGCCGGCCGGCCCGGCTCAGGGGCCGTCGACCGGTCGGGCCCGTTGCGGCTCAGTCCTCGCCGGCCAGTTCAGCGGTGGATACGGGCGGATTGACGAGCCGGCGGCCGCTCTGCAGCACGACGTAGGTTTCCAGGGCGTAGTACGCCGGCAGTCCCAGCCGTTCGAGGCCGACGGCCGCTCCCCGGTTGCGCTCCTGGACCCGCTGCCAGAACTCGCGGTCCTCGGGGCCGGGGAAGGGGGCCTTGTCCTTCTGCGATTCGTGCTTGAAGATCGCCAGGATCTTGAGGTTCAGCTCTTCATCCGACAGGGGCACGAGCACGCTCGCCCGGCCCAGCGGCCACTCCTCCCAGGCACCCCGGTAGAGCCAGATCTCGGGATCGGGACCGTCGTAGGGCACCAGCGCCTCATGGATCGCCTCCAGGCACATCCGGTGGGTGCCGTGGGGATCGGACATGTCGCCGGCCGCGAAGATGATCTGGGGGCGGACCTCCTCGATGAGCTCGTGGACGATCCGGATGTCTTCGACACCGATCGGATCCTTGCGCACCTGGCCGGTCCGGTAGAAGGGCAGGTTCAGGAAACGGGCCTGCTCGCGTGAGAGCCCCAGGGTCTGGATGGCCGAAACGGCCTCCGATTCGCGGATGGCCTTCTTGATCTGCAGAACCTCGTCGATATCCACCTCCCCCGGGGACTTGGCGTCCAGGAAGGCCTCGATGCGGGTGATCGTCCCCTCGGGACGGTCCGAAGGGATCCCCAGAACGCCCTCGGTGCGCCTTATGAAATCGAGGTAGCGCCGCACTTCATGGTCGAAGACGGCGATGTTCCCCGAGGTCTGGTAGGCGACGGTGATCTCGTTGGCGTTCTGCTGCAGCTTGTGCAGGATCCCGCCCATCGAGATGACGTCGTCGTCGGGATGGGGTGAGAAGACCAGGATGCGGTGCTCCGTCGGCAGCTTGCTGCGGCCGCGGATCTTGGCGATCAGCCGGTTGAAGATCTCCCCGTTGAGCGGTGCGGCCGAGCCCCACCGGGCGGCGAGCGAGCTGAGGTGGTTCTCCCGGTAGTCCCTGGTTTCGAGACGAAGGATCGATTTCTCGGTTTTCCGGCTCAGCCAGATCACCGCCTCGGTCTCGAGCTCCGGGGTCCACTCCACCGCCCCGACCAGCCACGGAGTACGGAAGCGGGTCAGCTCGGCGGCCGTGGGCGGATCGAGATAGACGGTCGCCCGGGGATGCTCCTGCAGGTAGCTCGCGGCCACCTCCGGGTCGACCGGTCCCTCGACCGCCCGGCGGATCACCGCGGCCTTGTGCTCGCCCAGAGCGATCAGGGCGATCTCGCGCGCTTCCAGGATGGTGGCCACGCCCATGGTGAGGGCTTTGAGCGGCACGTTGTCTTCGCCGAAGAAATCCGAAGCGGTGTCGCGGCGGGTGACGGTGTCGAGGTAGATCAGCCGGGTGCGGGAGTCGCGGCCGGAGCCGGGTTCGTTGAAGCCGATATGGCCGGTGCGGCCGATGCCGAGGATCTGGAAGTCGATGCCCCCGGCGGCCGCGATCGTCTCCTCGTATCCCCGGCAGAATTCCTCCACCTCCTCCTCGGGGATGTCCCCGCGGGGGAGGTGGACGTTCCCGGGTTCGATGTTGATGTGCGCGAACAGGTTCTCCCACATGTACCGGGTGTAGCTGTGGATCGATGCCGGATCCATGGGGTAGTACTCATCCAGGTTGAAGGTCACCACGCGGGAGAAGTCGAGTCCCTCCTCGCGGTGGCGCCGGATGAGCTCCCGGTAGATGCCGAGCGGCGTCGAGCCGGTGGCCAGCCCCAGCACGGTCGCCTTCCCCCCGGCGTTATGATCGCTGATGAGCGTCGCGATCCGGTCCGCCAGGGCCCGGGTGATCCCGTGATGATCATCGATGACGACGACCGGGATCTTCTCTTTCTGCCTGAGCACCGTCAGTTCCCTCCCGCGTCGACCCGGGCCGGGGGCCCGGGGCGGGTGATGAGCGTGGCCGCCCCGCCGGTCCGCTCGGGGAAGTCATGAGTATACGCCTCGAGCCACCGCCGGGCGAACTGCTCTGACTCCGGTTCGGGCACCAGGGCCCAGACGCTGCCCCCGAAACCCGCGCCGAAGTACGAGGCCGCGGCCGCTCCGAGCGCTCGGGCCAGGACCTGCAGGCGGTCGGTCTCGGGGATGAGGGTGCCCAGACCTTCGCCCGCGGCGGCGTGCGAACGGTCGGCCAGAGGGCCCAGCGCGTGGAGATCGCCGGCGTGCAGGGCCGCCCGGGCGGCGGGGGTGAAGTTGAGCTCCTCGCGGGCGAACTGGCGGACCCGCCCGGCCAGATCCAGGCCGGCCTCCTCGCCGGTGTCCCGTTCCCGGCGGGTGAAGAAGGCCGCGACCTCCTCGCCCCCGGCCTCGTCGCGGCCGGTGACCAGATCGGCGAGGTGTCGTCGGGCATCTCCGTGCTCGGCGTTCCAGATCTCCACGGCGCGGCGGGCGCGGTGGGAGGCGCGGTTGTACTCCTCGCGTTTGGCCCCGGTCTTCTCCGCCGCCACCCCCGAGGCGGCCGCGACCAGGGTCCAGCCCGCGGGCCAGGGGATCCGTTCGAGCAGGCGGAGAGGGGCGAAGGAGCAGACCAGGAGGTGTTCGGGCCGGCTCATCAGCATGGCGGCGTGATCCTCGCTCCCGCCGAAGGTGCCGACCCCCGATTCCCCCTCGAGGCGGCCGAAGCTCTCACCGTTCTCGATACAGCCCAGGTAGGCGGCCAGATCCTCCGGATTGGACAGGTTCTCCCGCCAGGGAGCGGTCTCCTCCAGGGCCCAGAGGCGGGCCAGGACCAGGAAGGTGGCGACCATCAGGGCGCTCGAGCTGCTCATCCCCGCCGCGATCGGCAGGTCGCTGGCGAAGGCCAGATCGACGCCCGGCAGGTCGGCGCAGCCGCGGAAGTTCAGGGCCAGGCGCCGGGTGGTGGTGGCCGGGTAGTTCAGCCAGTCGCCGGGAGGCAGCTCGGGGCGGTCCCCCGGTTCGAAGATCCGTTCCCCGGCCGGCCGGGCGACCGGGATGATGCGGATCGAGGAATCGGAGCGGGAGCGGGCCGCCATCCGGAAACCCTGACGGGTGGCCAGTACGATGCTCGTGCCGCCGGCGTAGTCGGTGTGCTTGCCGAACAGCTCGATCCGCCCCGGCACGAAGACGGTCACGTCCGCCGCCCCGGTTCCCAGCGCCTCGCGGCACCGCTCGAGCAGGGGGTCGGGCCCGCCGTCGGGGGCGGGCGGTGTCACGCCTCGATCTCCGGCAGGGTCAGGGTGATGTCCCGGGTGGCCTCCTCCAGCGCGGGGATGTCGTGCACGCTGGTCATGTCGAAGACCGGCTCGTCGGAGCGCAGCAGCGTGAACCGCATCCCCATCTCCCGCACGGCATGCAGCACCGCGGTCGGCAGTTCGAGCTCGCCGCGCACCGGGTGCGGTTCGATGCAACGGCAGGCATCGAAGATATCGGCGGTGAAGTGCCAGCAGTTCATCGACAGGGGGGCGTCGGGGTACCGGGCCCGTTCGGCCTCATCGGGTTTCTCGATGATATCGGTCAGGACACCGTCGGCCGATCCGGTGACAATCGCCATCTCGGCGATCCGTTCGGCGGGGATGTTGCCGCGAGCGATCCCGCTGCGCTCGAATGCCGCCACGGCCGGGGCGGGGGTGAAGAGGAGCCGGCGCAGGGCGTCGAGCGGGTAGAGGTTGTCGGAGTTCAGGAGCAGGAAGGGCTCGGCGTCGGCGAACGCCTCGGCCGCTAGCAGGGCGTCGGCCGTCCCCTTCGGCTCGGCCTGCACCGCGAAAGCCAGCCGGATCTCGTCCAGCGCCGCGGCCAGCCGTTCGTAGCGGTCGTGCATCGGGGTGCGCTCGCGGGCCAGCACGAGGCAGATCTCTACGCATCCCGCTTCGATCAGGCGCTGGATCTGGAAGTCGAGGAAGGGGCGTCCGTTGAGCCGGATGAGACCCTTCAGACCCTGGCGGGCGGCCGCCAGGTTCACATCCGCCGTTCCGATCGCGCCGCTGTCGCGGCGCATCCGGGTGCCCAGGCCGGCGGCCAGGACGATGACCTTGCACGTGGCCCTGCGATCCACTCCCGCAGCCTCCTCGGTGTCAGGGTGCCGGGTACCAGGGTTTCAGGGTATCAGGGTGCCGGGTACCAGGGTTTCAAGGTATCAGGGTATCGGGGTTCCCGGGTAGCGGTGTTCCGGAGCCGGGGCGCCGAAGCCCACCTTCGGGAAGATCTTCATCAGCGCCACGCCCGCAACCGCGAACATGACCAGGCAGACGACGGCCGGACCGATCCGGCCGTAGAGCAGGAAGCCGGTGCCGAACAGGGCGCCGTAGATCGTGGCGATGCCCAGGAACCAGGCCAGGAAA
>CAYSYY010000312.1:0-4891 GCA_964435265.1 uncultured Gemmatimonadota bacterium | reverse complement strand
TCCGGGGCCGGGGTGGCCTCTGGGCGCTCTGGGCCGACCTGGGACAGGACATCCGCTATGCTCTGCGCGCCCTGCGCCGGCGTCCCGGTTTCCTCATCATCGTGACCCTGATCCTGGCCCTGGGGATCGGAGCCAATACCGCCATCTACAGTGTGCTGAACACCGTTCTCTTTCGCCCTTTCCCCTATCCCGAGCCCGGCCGGTTGATGACTCTCTTGACCCCCCAGATCGGATACAATTACAACCCTCTCTCCGCTCCCGACTATCTCGATTACCGGCAGTCGTGCGATGCCTTTTCTGACTGGGGAGCCTACACCACCGGCGTAGCGAACCTGTCGGGAGGAGAATTCCCCGAGCGCTGGGGTAGCGTCTCGTGTACGGCCGGACTTCTGCGGGCGCTCGGGATTCAGCCGGCCTTCGGGCGGTTTTTTGGAGAGGAAGAAGCCGAAGATCCCGCCAGCCGGGTTGTGATCCTGAGCGACCGGCTCTGGAAGAGCCGTTTCGGCGCCGATCCCGGGATCGTCGGCTCAGAGATCATCGTCAACCGCCAGAGCCGGACCGTCATCGGGATCATGCCCGAGGGCTTCCGTTTCCCCGGCTGGCAGAGTCTGAATGAACCGGGGCTCCTGCTCCCTCTCTCCATTGCCGGGACCGCATCGGACCGGGGTTCGTACTATCTGAGCGTCGTTGGACGGCTGCGCCCGGATACAACCCCCGAACGCACCGCGGCCGACCTGCAGGCGATCGCCACCCGGCTCGAGGAACTCTACCCCGAGTCCAATCATGATCGCATCGCCCGTCTCGTCCCCCTGCGCCAGTTCGTATTGGGAGACACGGCCGGCGACCTCTGGATCCTGATGGGCGCCGTCGGGCTGGTCCTGCTGATCGCCTGCTCCAATGTGGCCGGTCTGCTGATGGCCCGGGGGACCGGCCGGGGAACCGAGATCGCCATCCGGGCCTCTCTGGGAGCCGGCCGGCGGCGGCTGCTGCGCCAGATGCTCACCGAGAGCGGTCTCCTCGCCCTGCTGGGGGGCGTCGTCGGCATCGGGCTGGCCTGGCTGGGCATATCGGCCTTCCGCAATCTTATCCCCGGCGGTCTGCCCCGCATCGGCGAGCTGCACCTCGATGCCCCCGTCCTGCTTTTTTCTCTCACGCTCGCCCTGCTGACCGGTCTCCTCTTCGGACTCATCCCGGCCCTTTCGAATTCCGCCGTGGATCTCGGGCAAACCCTCCGCGAAGGCGGACGATCGACCGGGGGCGGGCAGCGGCGTATCCGGCTTCTGGCCGGGCTGGTCACGGTCCAGTTCGCCCTGGCCCTGGTGCTCACGAACGGCGCCGCCCTGATGTTCCGGAGCCTCTGGCTCGTGACGGCTGATGAGGAGATTCAGAACCCCGAGCACGTGCTGATAGCCGGATACTCAGTCGAGCCGGTCGAGTATGAGATCATCAGGCGCGATCCTTTTCTCGACGAACTGCTCGAACACCTTCGCGCCCTGCCCGGGGTGCAGCACGCGGGGATCTCCACCCAGCTGCCCCTCTACGGCGGCTGGACGGCCGGTGTATTGATGCAGGGCGAAAACTACGATCCCGAGATCGACCGCGGTATGACCTATATGACCTGCGCTTCCCCCGGGTACATCGAAGCAGCGGGCATCCCGGTGCTGCAGGGCCGCTCGCTGCAACCTGAAGACATGACCGAAGGAAACCTGGGCGTGCTGATCAACCGCGCCCTGGCCGAGACCTCCTGGCCGGGCGAGAATCCGATCGGCAAGCAGGTGCGGGCCAACGGGGCCGAACCGTGGTTTGAGGCCACCGTGGTCGGGGTGGTGGGGGATGTGCGGCAGAGCGGGCTGGAGACTGAAACCGGCCGACAGATGTACCTGCCCTTCTTCCCGTCATTCATGACCAACCGCTGGATCGTCCTCCGGACCCGCAGCGATCCAGCCGACCTCACGCCCGCCCTGCGGGCCGAACTGGCCGACCTCGATCCGCACCTGCCCCTCTCCCAGGTGTTCACCGCGGCTGACCTCTATAATGGAGCGGCCAGCGGGCGACGTTTCAGAACAAGCCTGATCGCCCTCTTCGCACTGCTCGCCCTCAGCTTGATCGCGGCCGGCACCTACGGCGTCACGGCCTTCCATGTGGAGCAACGCCGGCATGAGATAGGGCTCCGGATCGCGCTGGGAGCCGATCGGGGACGCGTGCTGGGCGATGTGCTCAAGCGCGCTCTCCGGTTCGCCGCCATCGGGATCGCAGTCGGTGTGATCGGAGCCGTGGCCACTGCCCGCATTGCAGGCAGTCTCCTCTTCGCGGTCGATCCCCTGAGCGCTCCCACGCTGGTCGGGGCGTGCGCCTTCCTGGTCATCGTCGCCGGGGCCGCTTCCTGGTTGCCCGCCCGCCGGGCTGTCCGCATTGATCCGGTTGAGACAATGCGGCTGGAGTAGGGATCAGGGAACCGCTCTCTCACTCGTATCGCAGGGTCTTCATCGGATCCAGCGCGACCACCCGCCGGGCCGGTATCCAGCACGCGGCGATCGCGACGGCGAGCAGCAGGAGTACCACCCCGCCGAAGGTTACCGGATCGAGCGGGGATACGCCGTAGAGAACCCGGTCGAGGATCTGCATGACCAGGACCGAGAGCAGGAGCCCGAGCACGAGCCCGATCCCGACCAGCCGCACGCCTTGTTTCAGGACCATCCCGATGACGGTCGATCGGTCGGCACCCAGCGCCATCCTGATGCCGAACTCGCGGGTGCGCAGATTGATCGAGAAGGAGATGAGCCCGAATAGCCCGATCGTGGCCAGGGCCAGGGCCAGGGCTCCGAAGAGAGTGAGGAAGGTGGCCGCGGTCTGATCGACGAAGAAGGTGATCTCGAGGTGCCCGGACATGGTCCGGGCATCGAAGAGGGTGATGTTCTCATCCAGCGCCCGCAGTTCGGCGCGCAGCCGGGCCGGCAGCAGGGCGGGATCGCCGTCGGTCCGGGCCACCACGACGGTCATCGGCCGGTATCGCTGCGTCTCGGGCAGGTAGAACCACGGTTCGTTCCGTTCCGGATTCATCGAGAAGTTGCACATGTTCCCCACCACCCCGACGATCTCGAGCGACCGTGCCTCGAACGGCTCGCCGACTTCCAGCCTCCGGCCGACGGCATCGGGCAGCCCCCAGATCCGCCGGGCCAGCGCCTCGTTCACGATCGCGACCGGGGACGAAGAGCGGCTGTCGAGCGATGAGAAGGTGCGGCCGGACAGGAGTTCCACGCCGAAAGTCGAGAAGAAGGATTCAGAGACGATGTTGAATCCCGTTTCCCGCGGACCGTCCGTCCCATCCTCCACCACCGGTTCCATCCCTTCTCCCCGGACCGGTGCCCGATCGCTGCCGTTCCAGAGACCGAAGGGTATCCGGCTGGTGCAGCAGGCATCGGTAACGGCCGGCAGGGCCCGTACCCGTTCGAGGTAGTCATCGAGGAACCGGCGTCCCGCCGTCTCATCCATGTGCCCGCCGAGCGAGGCGTCCAGCACCGCGACGGCGAGCCGATCGGCGTCGAATCCCAGATCGGCCCGGCGCCGGAATCCGAGGCTCCGCATGAAGAGACCGGCCCCCACCAGCAGCACCAGCGATACCGTCACCTGGGCCACGATAAAGGCGTTCCGTGAGGTGAAGCGCTCCCGGCCGGCCGTGTGGGATCCGGCACTGCCCTTGAGAACCGCGACGATATCCGGTTTCGAGGCTTTGAGTGCGGGGGCGAGCCCGAAGATGAGCCCGGTGGCGATCGAGAGCCCCAGGGTGAAGAACAGCACGGTGGTATCGATCGCGAAATCGAGTGAGAGCGGCACCGGCAGGGGGAGCCGGGTCGACACGACCGCACCGGCGATCCCGAAGGCCACGGCCACTCCGAATGTCCCGCCGAGCACACCCAGCAGGATGCTCTCGGTCAGGAGCTGGCCGATGAGCCGGCCGCGGCCGGCGCCCATCGCGAGGCGCACCGCTATCTCCTTCTGCCGCGCCGTGGCACGCAGGAGCAGGAAGCCCGCCAGGTTGGAGCAGGCCACCAGCAGGACCAGGAAGACCACGATCATCAGGAAACCCGAGACCGGAGCGAGGATCTTGTCCATGCGGGGGTCAAGCCGGACCTCGTTCATGCGGTAGAGGGCGGCGGTGCGGCCTTCGTTCGTTTCGGGATACTCCCCGGCCAGGGCGGCTGTGATCACTTCCAGCTCGGCCCGGGCCTGTTCCAGGGTGGCGCCCGGCCGGAGCCGGCCGAAGATGTTGTACTCATGGATGTCCCGTTCCTCGGACCAGTGGTGCCCCGGATCGACCCGGGTCGCACTCCCCCACGGGAGCCAGTAGTCCACCAGGAACCCGAGGAAGCCGCCGTTGAATCCCTTCGGTCCCACTCCCACGACCGTCACGGGATGTCCGTTGATCCGGATGGTCTGCCCCACGATGCCGGGATCGGCGCCGTGCCGCTTGCGCCATGCCTCATGGCTGATGATGGTCACCAGCGGGGCCGCGCCGGGCACGTCCTCCTCCGGCAGGAAGGACCGCCCCAGCAGGGGGGAAACCCCCATTACCTCAAAGAAGTTGGCCGAGTAGTATGCGCCCATGACCGATTCCGCTCCGGTCTCGGTCAGCAGGCTCAGGAGCTGGATGTCCCCTTCGGCGGCCAGCCCCGAGAAGACGGTGCTGCGTTCCCGGTAATCCAGGAAATCGGGATAGGAGTTCCATTCCGGATATCCTGTCTCCGGATCGATCGAGTAGACCCTTATCAGGGTGTCGGGATCGCCGCAGGGGATCGACTGGATCAGCAGGGAGTTCACGACGCTAAAGATGGCCGTGTTGGCTCCGATCCCGAGACCCATGACGAGCACCGCCACGATCGTGAAGACGGGA
>CAYSYY010000311.1:0-4899 GCA_964435265.1 uncultured Gemmatimonadota bacterium | reverse complement strand
GAATGATGACCACGACCGCCAGCAGGGTCCGGATCAACCTGTCCGTAAGACCCATGTTCTTCTTCATGGTGCAACTCCCCCTCTGGAATGAGTAGTCCCACTCGCGGGATCGAGTATATACCCGGTCCCGCGGGCGCAACAAACATTGTGGGGAGCGGTACCGGTCAGCGCACGTTCACGCGATAGGCGGCCACACTGTTGGAACCGAAGGTCGGGATGAGCAGGAGACGCTGCTGCGGTAGATACTCGAAGTCGGCCTGGTTCTGGTTCGCCCGGCGGGTGTGGATGAGCGGCGTCAGCTCACCGTCGAGCGTGACCAGGTAGGTGATCCCGCTCCAGTCCGAGATCAGGTAGCGGCCCTCATCGTAGATCCTGATCCCGTCCACGATGATCCCCTCCCCCAGGCGGACGATCTCGCGGACCTCTCTGGTGGCCAGATCGATGGCGAAGAACGCCCCGTTGGCGGCGTTTCCGGCCAGCAGGCGGCCGCCGTCGAGGCAGAGGCCGTTGGCATCGTCGAGCAGCTCGTGCTCGAGCCAGATTTCGCTGCGGCCCCGGCGCAGGGTGAAGATGCAGTCGGCCTGGGAGTCGGTGACATAGAGGGTGCCGCGGGGATCGATCACGATGTCGTTGAGGAAGCGGGCGCCTTCGATGGCGTGCTCGGCGGCGATCTCCCCGCTCTCGATGTCGATCTCGAAGACCGAGGTGAGTCCGGCCACGAAGAGCCGGTCGCGCCACAGGCCCATCCCGGTGGCGCTGCCGATCCCGTCGACCCAGTGGGCGTCGAGCACGGTGCCGTCGGGGGAGAGCCTCGATACGTATCCCTGCCGGGGAACGTAGTTCGAGACATAGAACACGTTCCGCCCGGGATCGAAGAGGACGCTCTCGGGTACGGTCAGTCCACCGGTCGCGGTCCAGAGCGGTTCGACATCCGGGTGGAGTTCCACCAGGATCTCACCCGGTTCGGTCAGCCGGGCGATCAGGCCCCAGCCGCCGGAGTTCTCCGAGACGGCCAGGATCAGTTCGTTATCACCCGGTCCGAGTTCGAGGTACGCGGCGTCGAAGAGACCCACGAGACCGGTGAAGGCGGGATCGCGCCGACGGAAGGAATTATCCCCGCGGAAGAGGATCCGGCCGTTCAGGAAGATACTCACCTCGTCGCTGTACCCGAACAACAGCTTCTTCGAGGCCGCGGCGTCGGAACGGATGACGGTCCGGGCCAGCACGCAGTCGGTCTGCTGGCCGTTGCGCGGAACGTACCGGGCGATGTTCAGGATACCCGATGGCTCGGAGCGCACCGTCCGCCACTCCGGCTCCCCCGGGATCTGGTCGAGCGGGTAGCGATCCCGGTCGAGGGTGCTGATCGGATAAGCCCGGGAGAGCTCCCAGTCCATGATCGCGCCCTCGGGCGTCTCGACCGGCGGGGGCGGATCGAAGCGGAGGTTGTCGTCGCTGCGCCAGCTGAAGCCGGCGAACCGGGCCAGCCGGTCGGGCGTCCCCTGCAGGCCGATCGGGCCGTGGCTGTCGCCGTGCTTGAGGTCGTTGATCACCAGGGCGGGCTCGGGAGCCCCGCCGACGAAGATCCGGGCCTGCGAGCCCATGATCTCCATCTTCACATGGACCCAGGCATGGTGCGGGATCTCGACCGCCGCGGTGTAACCCTCCCCGGAATAGAGCTGCCAGCTGCTCTGGCCGCCGAAGACCCCCTGGTACTGCAGGGCGTCGTATTCCCCCGACTTGTGGGGCCGCAGGTAGACATTCTCGAACTCGAGCCCCGACTGGACCCGGAAGTAGAAGCCGGCGAAACAGCGGTCCCCCTCGAAGTACATGTCGACCTCCAGAACCCCGTTGTGGAAATCAACCGCGGGGAGCAGGGCCGATCCGGCCAGGGTGGTACGGCCGTCGAACTCCTCGACCTGTCCGTTCAGGATCTGCCACTGCTCGGAGTGGAGATCGACCTGGCCTTCCTGGGCCCGGGCGGAGCGAGGAGCACCCGCAACCAGCAGGAGGATCGGCAGGCCGAGCGCCGGCCGTAAGCGGGACGTGATACCTGTTCGAGGTGACATGACCTGGTCGCTCCCTGGCTGCGGGATGGGAAGTGAGAAAATCATCTATCTGTACGGTGGCAGGAGCGATCCGGTTCAGGCTAAAGCGATACCACTACCCCGGAACTTCCGACGGCGGATACCGAATAATGTGAATAGAGCATAGTCCTGCGTGCGTTTTATGACCAGCCGGGATAGCCGGCACCCGGTGTCATGCCCACATCGGTTCACGATCAGCACTCAATGCACCCGGATGGACGAGGACAACATGCCCCCTGGGACACGGCCGCGGATGCGGAGAGAACCATTCACCACCACGATCCTGCCTCTGGTCGCCATTCTCATGATCGGGGGGTGCGGGGAAGGTTCGTTCCTGCGGACCTTTCCGACTCAACCGTCCATAGCTGATTCGATCAATGTGCTGCTCATCGGCAACAGCCTGTCCGGCTGGGGTGACGTCCATACGCACTACCTGAAAATGATCGAAGCAGATGAACGCAAAGCCATCTTCGAATACTCGATCATAGATGGGACGTCACTGCTCTCACACCTCGACGAGTACTCCGAGACCAAGAAGAAAATCGGTGAGGGAGACTGGGACTACGTCATCCTGCAGGAGGCTCAGTGGGCCCTGCCCTTCCCGCAGTCCGAGGGCCGCGCCCGTTCGATCGAGGGATATGCCGCCATGCGCGAAGCGGTGCACGCCTACAACCCGCGCACCCGCCTGGTGATGTTCCTGGACTGGATGAATCTCGATTCGATCGAAGTCATCGAGATCGCCACCGGTGACACCATCACCCTATCCCGCCACCAGTTCCAGGACATGATGACCGAGGCGGCCCTCGATCTGGCCGACAGTCTGAAGTTCATGGTGGCGCCGATCGGGGAAGCCTGGCAGCGGGTTATGGACGAGCGCCCCGACATCAACATGATGCACCGTGATGAAGTCCACCCCAACGACGTTGGGGGCTACCTGCAGGCGTGTGTGTACTACGCCACCATCTTCAAGAAGAGCCCGGAGAGAGTGCGCTACTACTGTCCGGGGATACCCGAGGAGGACTCCCGGTACCTGCAGAGCATCGCCGCCGAGACGGTCCTGACGCAGAAGAAACGCTGGCGCATCCCCTGAACGCCGGTCGCGATCAGCTGCCGTTGCGCCGCATTGCCAGCATCGCCAGAACGCTGATGAGCCCGGCCAGCACGAGCCCGGCGATGATCAGGGCGGTCACGTTGGCGGCCCGTGACGTGACCTCGATGGTGAACGGGAAATAGAGGAACTCACCCGGTTCGATTTCCCATTTGGCCGTACTCCACTGCACGTCATCAGCATTCGATCCGATGATGATCCCCGGCATGGCAACCGTATGGGTATAGCCCTCCCCGCCGAACAGTTCATACCAGGCGTTGAAATCATCATAGAGCCGGCCGAAGTCCTCGAACTCGGGACGGAGTTCAGCGACGGCCGGAGTAGCATAGAATCCGGTGCAGGCGGTGAGCAGTACCTCCACCATCTCATCTTCATCGGCCTCATCCGCAGCTGCCACCAGAACTCCGAAGAGCGCCTCTTTCGTCTCATCGAGCCGCCCTGGTGACAGATCGGGATGAGCCAGTCTGACCGCACCGCTCCGGAACCGGGTGAAGAACTCTTCATACAGGGTCCGGATCTGCCATTCCTCGCCGCGGGCGCTGAGGGTCGAATCGGCCTCATCGTTCTGGAGACGGATCAGGTCCTCAGGTGTGAAATACTCCTCCGGGGGCGGATCCCGGAACGGCCAGGCCGGGGCGTAGGTTTCGGTCCAGGTCCACCAGGTGGTAAACCAGCGGTGGCGCTTCTCCAGCTCCACCCGGCTGCGGACCGCATAGCGACCACCCGGACGGGCGTCGATATCGGCCTGCAGATCGGAGACGCGCCGGAATCCCTTCTCGAAGACGTACCAGGTCGTACCCACCTCCTCGGAATCGGGACGGGTGCTCCGCCGCCACTCCGGTCCCGACGGAATCGCCAGGGCCGTCTCTCCGAAACCGCTGCTGTCTCCCTGAACCGCCACGGTCCGCGTGATCGAACCGTTGCGGGCGACCTCGGTCGTGATCTCGAATTCCTTGCAGCCCCCGATGAGGAGCAGGAGCAGGGAGAGGGCCGCCGCCGTCGTGGTGGTCCGTCTGTATCCGATCATGGTTCGCGTCTCCCGTTGGCTAGAGGCCGCGCAGGACCGCGGCGATCCGGTTCCGGTTCTGCATCAGCATCCGTATCTCGGTGGAATCGAGACCATCCTCGAGGTCGATCCCCGCCAGCCCGGGAAGCTGCTCCCGGATCCGGTGCAGCAGGGCCGGGGTGACATCCCCGGCCAGGCCGTACCCGGCTATGAGCCCGGCGAGCTCCTCCCGGGTGACGAGCGAGTATGAACCGGCCGGCGAACTGAAGCGGCCGGCCATACGGAGGGTCGGCTCGATCCGCTCCAGGGTCGCGGCCAGGCGGGCGTACTCCCGCGATCCGGCCTGCACCGCCTCGGTCCAGGCCGTCACCGTACTCTCGAGTCGGGTGAGCCGATGCATGAGCAACGCTTCGCTGGCCGTCATGACCACGAGCAGGATCAGGGCGGCCGCGGCCAGTGCCGGCACGACGGCGATCCGTCCTCTTCGTGACAGATGCAGGCAGGAGATCTTCAGTTCCGCGTCTCCGCGGATGCCCTGCATGACGGCGGCGGTCAGATCCGCCGGGACGGGAGCAGCAGGATCGGAGGCGGTGAGCCCGGCGATCCGGTCGGCCGACCTGGCAATGGATTCCGCTTCTCCGGCACAGTAGGGGCAGTGTTTCAGATGCCTTTCCAGCCGGCGGCGCTCCCGAGGATTGAGC
>CAYSYY010000310.1:992-4917 GCA_964435265.1 uncultured Gemmatimonadota bacterium | reverse complement strand
ACGATGGACAGGCGTTACCTGCTATCCTACTCTATGAAGTCCGGACTTTCCTCTGTTTTATAACAGCGACCACTCGTCTTACTTTTTAATCAGCCTCTTCTTCAATATTTTCTTCCTCAATATCTTCATCATAAAAAAATTCTATATCCTCGTCTTGTCCTATAAAATCTAAATATATAGCAAATTCATTTGGATACATAATGTTTTTTAAATAATTTAATAATACTCTGTTATATTTTGCCATTTTACTTATTCTTTAGTCCTCAATTTATAATTTTTATAATGTGCAAATTCCTAACAATTTCCAAAGCCAACAAAGAAATTTTCTTATAATATTCCCACTACCAGATTTGTTGGGGCATCTGGAGCAGTGAAATCGAAAGGGACATCGTTTACTATTGTCATATCAGATTCATTTCCAACATCATCATAGGCAGTTATGCCTATCTGTACTAAATCATCTACTAATGGAAAAGTAGGAGTATCATCAGGAATTATTATGGTAGTAACGTTTCCTATATCTACATTATCAGACAAGTAATCTACAATCTCACCTTGTCCTATTTTCCAATAAAATTTATATCCTTGAATATCAGGAGCTGTTGAAGCTTCCCAACTAATAGTTCTTTTTACAATTTTTGCCATCCATATATCCTCCTTTTATTTTATTATTATAGGCCCAACACCTGGCAACGAAAAAATTATTATCCAGGCTTTATGTTCTCCGTCTACAGTAGCATATTTTGTATCTATAGATAATACCCAATCACTGCACGAAACCTCACATGCTCTAACACGAACTACAAATACACCGGCTCTTGGAGCTGTTATAGTTATCTGTGTATTTGTTGTAGTACCTAATGAATAAGTTTGTAAAACTTTATCGCCCTGTATCCAATCTAGCTTACATTCATAATAATTTACGTTAGGCACTGGGTCCCATTCTAATACCATTGGTTCATTTGTTTTAGCCCAGTAAATTGTTATATCTTTTTGATAAAAGCCGTTATAAGCATAAACATAAAAATTAGAATAGGCGGCTGTAGATAGTATACTTAAGAATATAACTGTTATAAATATAAAAAAAATTCCTTTTAATGATCTCTTTTTCATTTTCAATAATCCTTTTTTATTTATTTGGGAAGTTGGTAGCTGGTATAACTTGAATATCATTCAAGCAATGGGTAACCAAAAATCAACTATTCTCTTTTTTACAATTTATACAATTATTACAACGCTATTCCCATTTAGCACAATCAACAATTATGGGGAGTACTGTATATTTATATACATCAATTTAGTTATTCTTTTATATTTTTCCTCTCAAAAGAAAACATTAAAAAAGAGTAGCTACCCACCCTTCCCTTATTTATTAAACTAATTCTCCTAATATTTCATCATCTCGTTTATAATTTTCTACAATAGTTTTTGCATTAGTTACTTTCATAGCATCGTCTAGCCTTCTTAATTCTAAAGCTAGCTTGTTTATCATTCTGTCTAATTCTTTTACATCATATACAGGTTTTTCTACTATATCTTCTTTAGTTTCTCCCCATCTACGAATTCTTTCAGCAGAATTTCTATCTCGTAATGCCACTAATTCATTATGCCTTACCCTTAAAGTTTTCATCCATGCCAATCCTTGACTTAATGTTATTTCTTCCATAAATTTCCTCCTAGTTTATCTAACTATATTATAGAATATTTTTTTGATTTTGCTAGATATTATTCATAATCTTCATCATCTACATCATTACTTTTATCTTTATCACGATCCTTTTCTAACTTTTTATAGTACTTAGCCATATCATATTTACCAATATAATGAGCTCTATAAATTGAAAGTCTGCCCATCATTTCAGCCTCCCACATCATTGAGCTGATAAACTGTGAATCATTTTCAAAAGGTCTTCTATATTTTTTAGCCATATAATAATTATGATTAAAAAATGAATGACATACTCTATCTGCAGCAATATAAAGATCTGACTCATCTAAGTGTATTGCTAACATAGAAAATTCGTGAAAAATATTTCTATACATATCTTTATATTTTTCTACAATAGAACTACCATCTATCCATTTACCATTATATTTTGATTCTATTTTGTGTTTTTTAAAAAATTTTTCTATATCATTACTATATTCTGGAGAACATCTTAATGTGCTAAAATCACCTTCATAAAATAAATGCCAATAGTTATCTTTATGTAATATCTTATCATATAAGGCGTTTATTTTTTCCCAGGCCTTATCCAAGTCTTCATTAAAATTTAACAAGTCATATTCAATTAAATCTGTTGGTTCTGTTTTTACATACTTATTTAAGATAAAACGTTGAATAACTCTTCTTAAAATCCTTTTAATTTCCATAATTATTAATCTATTCTTACATCCATAAATCTTTCTAAAAGTTTACATGCTTTTACTGTATCTTTTACCCACACATGAACAGTAGACTTAACAAACGGATGCTGACATTGAAAATCTTTTGTGTAGTCTCCATCAAATATACCTATAACCATTTTCTCAGGAGCATCAAAATACCACGCTAATTCAAAAAACGATCCTATTATAGGTTTTTCTGGCGAAAACATATTAAGATTAACAAAAGCAACATTTGATTCTGCAACATATCTTCTGTCTTTGTGTGGTAATAATGCTATGCCCCTTTCTCTAAAAGATTTTTTAGAATACCCGTTCTCATCGTCTTCATGCTCAAGGGCTTTTTGATTAAATAGACTGTTACATGGATTTATTATTTTTACATGTTCGTTAGTTTCAAAGTAATCTTCTACTTCCCTTCTCCATCCATATGTTATTGGATCAGCAGTAATCTGCCCTACTAAATATACTGTATACATAATTCTTTTCTCCTTGTCCTTACTTTATATTTCTCATTGGCAATTTTTTATCTACCCACCGGAACATAATTGCCGAAAAAGCACCTAGTGGCGGCACTAATATTCCTTGCATTCCTAACCACGCTATATATTGCTATAAATCAACATCTACTATAAAAATCATATAAGGTGTTAAAAACCCTGCCCAAAATATAAAGGATATAATAGCGTCCCTTAAAAATATTTTTATTTTTGTTTTATTTAATTTCACTTTATATCATTATTTTCTATTATTGCTTGGTCTTCCCTTTTATCTAAATATCTGCGTTTAAATTCTTCCCCTGCATGGATAGTGGCATATACAGCGTCGTGCAGATTGCTGTATCTATATTCTCTAGTAGACATATATTTTTTTATTAATTTAAAAATACAATATTCCAAATCTCCTTTATTCTCTATTTTTGGAAGATTGTCAATTATTATATCATAATGTCCTCTTAACTCTTTTTTAATATATGGCATTATACTATTCCTTTTCCTTTAAACAATTTTCAAATTTTTCTTTAGCTTTTATTCGCCTTTTAGATCTTTCATTTTCTTCTTCAATTTGCTTAAGGCCTTTTTTTCGCCAATAATCTAAAAATTCTTCTATTTCGTCTTTTATTGCGCAACAATTTTTACGTAAACATATATATCTTCTTTGTTTGCCGTCAATATAATCACCAGGCATTGAAGCTTCACGATGCATTTTATTATATCTTATTGAATTTCTGGCATCTCTTCTAAATTGTGGTTCTAATAAGTAATTAACAATATCTTTTTCCGACATATACTCGGCTTCTGCCCAATCATGTATTCCAAATAAACATTTAATATTCATAATTAATTCTCCTTAACATGCTTTTTATTTGGAGGAGAGGTTGGAGCTTTTGGTTTTGGTGGTAAAAATTCTTTATTGATAAAAAATTTATTAGCCTCACCTCTAGTAGGAGCGCATTTTTTACATAAAAACCTATTTACTCCAGATCTTCCTAACCATGGCCCTGTTAATGCTCTCCACATTTTTTCTCTACGAAAATCTT
>CAYSYY010000310.1:0-982 GCA_964435265.1 uncultured Gemmatimonadota bacterium | reverse complement strand
CATTTAGAACATTGTTTCCAACTAAAAAGTGAGTAATATGAATATAAATATTCATACTCTTTTATATGTCTTCTTTCCATTTAATCCTCCTTTACCGTGGTCGTCATATATGTATTATAGAATATATTCTTAGTTTTGCTAGATGAATTCTTATAAATTTTATCAAATTTATACAATTATTTAGCTTTTTTATGATATTTTCTGAATTTTCTTATATAAGTTTCCTTTTTCATCCTACTAGCTCTATCTAGTATTAATACGCCGTTCAAATGATCAACTTCATGCTGAATACAAGCAGATAATAATCCAGACACTTCAATATTTATAGGTTTTTCATATCTATCTGTTCCTTCTAAATACACATATTCTTTTCGTTTAATTTTACCTTCAAATCCAGGTATACTTAAACACGATTCAATAGAAATAAACTCCTCTTTATTTAAAGTAAGTACTGGATTAACAACAGCTGTCAACCCTTTTTTATCTACGTCAAATACTATAATTCGTAATGGTATTCCAACTTGTGGTGCAGCTAAACCTATTCCGTTATTTTTATACATTATTTCACTCATAGTTTTTATAAGAATTTGAACATCTCCATTAATCATGGTTATTGGTTCGCATTCTACTTTTAAAATTTGGTCTGGGTATGTATGTATATGCATTATTCAAATAAATCATAGAATGGTTTTACAAATTCTTCAGGTGTGCTTGGATCGAACCATCCTACTATTTTTCCTCCTTCTCTCAATACTCTTTTTTTACACATTTCAACATATTTTTTTATTAATGGTAAACCTTCCTCATCTATAAAATGATAAAAATCCATAAATATAAAATCGTATTTTTCATTAGTGCTAATAATATATTCCCATCCATCCATACAAATTATTGTATGTCTATCATCGTCAATAAAATTAGTTTGTTTTTGAACTTTAATAGTATCTTCCAAAAGTTCTACAGTTGTCAAAGATTTTACACC
>CAYSYY010000309.1:0-4923 GCA_964435265.1 uncultured Gemmatimonadota bacterium | reverse complement strand
CCGCTTTCGGCCGAGATCCTGGCCCCGATCCTCGCCTTCTACGTGGAGAAGGAATTCGACGAGTCGATCCGCCGCTGCAGCGAGATCACCCGGTTCGGCGGCACGGGACACACCGCCGTCATCTACTCCAACGACGACGACAAGATCGAGTACTTCTCGCGCGCGATCGATGCCGGCCGGATCCTGGTGAACATGCCCGCCACCCAGGGCGCCCTGGGGGGGATCTTCAACTCGCTGCGTCCCTCCTTCACCCTGAGCTGCGGCTCGGGCGGAGGGAACATCACGACCGACAACATCACCACCCGGCACCTGCTCAACATCCACCGGATCACCCGGCGGCGCCCCGATCCCCGCTGGACACGCTTCGATCCGGAGCGCTTCCTCGATGCCGCGATGACCGCGGAGGAGATCGAGCGGGAGTACAACCGCAACTTCTGACGCCGGCCCGGGTGTGGAACGGGGTGTGTGCGAGCCCGGTGATCTGTTATGTTCCCTGCAACAGGTGGGATCGGTCGGAACGCCGATCGTATCGGGGAAAGGCTCTCCGTCGATGAAAGGCGCCTGATATGCCGTTTGACAGACGAACCGGAGATCGGCGGGAGAGTGACCGCCGGCAGGGGGACCGCCGGATCGCCAACCGGCGCAAGGGCCCCCTCTTCTCTTCTCCGGAGGATGGCCCGCGCACGCCCGAGGAGATCAATGAGCTGCGCAGCGGTCTCGAATACGAGATGTGGATGCTCAGGAAAGTCGCCGGGTACCTGACCCGGCACGGTACCCGCGTCGGCGAACCCGATCTGAATGCCTATATCGAGTCCTTCCTGCTCCATGCCGCCACCCTGATCGATTTCTACTTCCCGCCTGAAACCGGTGTCATCGAGGACGTGATCGCCCGGGATTACGTCCCCGCCTGGGACGAAGATGCCGGGTGCTCCAATCTGCTCCGATGGACCCGCGAGGCCGCCGGGCGCGGCCTGGGACGCATCTCGAAGCGGACCCTGGACCTGCCGACGAAAGCGCAGGTCGCCGCCATCTGTGAGGAGCTGGAAGCCCTGCGTACGAAGTTCGAGCTGGGGCTCCAGGTTCAGGCGGAGATCGAACGGGTTGTCGGATCGGAGGAAGATCAGGAGGAGTGATCCGCTAACGCGTCCAGTTCCTCCATCCTGAAGCGTACGCTGACGATCCAGGGCTGCTCGCCTTCGGTCCAGTGGCCGTAGGTGGTGGCCACGAAGGTGCCGTCGGGGAGCAGTTCCACCGCCGGGTAGGCGCAGTCGGCGTTCACCAGGTTGTTCATCAGCCGGACCCGGTACTCACCCTCACGTCCCGCCGCG
This sequence comes from uncultured Gemmatimonadota bacterium, assembly GCA_964435265.1. Lineage (GTDB taxonomy): Bacteria > Blakebacterota > Blakebacteria > Blakebacterales > Blakebacteraceae > CAYSYY01. Next base: position 3,595 of record CAYSYY010000309.1, on the reverse strand, counting down.
AGATCGTCCCAGGTGCCGACCCAGCCGACCCAATCCCCCCGGGTGGGGCTCTCGTGGGTGGTGTCGCGGAAGGAGATGAAGAGCCGGCCGTCGGGGGCGTAGCGGGCGGTGTGCCGGTCGCCGGTCAGCGCGCCGGGCAGTTCCCGCGGTTCGCTCCAGCTCGCTCCCGCGTCGGTGGAGAAGATCACGAAAGAGTTCATCCGCCGGCTGTTCTCTCTGAGCAGCAGCGCGATGGTGCCGCCGTCGGGGGAGCGCACGAAGCCCGGTTCGCAGAGATGGGCGACGGGGTGAGTGGCGATCACCTCGGGCCGGCTCCAGGTCAGGCCGCCGTCAACCGAGCGGATGCCGTAGACGTGGAAACGGTAGAGATCGGGGCCGACCGCACCGCCTTCGTGGATGAACCGGCCGTCATCGTGGAACCAGGCCCGGTAAGAGCCGTCGGCCATCCGGGCCACCGAACCCATGGCCACGATCCCCCCGAAATCGCCGATCGGTTCGAGCGGGCTCCAGGTCCGGCCGTCGTCTCCGGAGACAGCCATCCGGATGGGATAGAGACCGCTGAACATGATCAGCCGTCTCACCCCGGCCGGATCGACGACCCGGTGGATGGTCGGCACTTCCTGCGAGGTGGCCCAGTTTTCGGGCACCGGGAGCCGTTCGCTCCAGGTCAGCCCGCCGTCCCCGGAGCGCTTCATGACGATCGCGCCGCGGCCGTGGCCCTTCGGGTAGACGCAGATCAAAGTGCGGCCGTCCTCGAGCAGGACGGTGGTGGGGTGGCCCAGGTACTGTCCCGGCTCGCGGTCCACCACCACCCGGCGGTCGGTCTCGGAGGCCAGATCCACCAGCGGGATGGAGTACCCCCGCCGGGGCTGCGGATCGAGCCGCAGGCCCTCGATCGCACCGGCCAGCATGTCGGCCATGAGCTGGTGGCCGCGATCGCCCGGGTGGCGGCCGTCGAGCAGCAGGTCGTCGGCCCGGCATCCCTCGATGGCGTCGTACTCCTCCCAGGAGCGGTAGACGTCCACGAGCGGCACCCGCGCCGAGCGCGCGATCCGGCGTACGCTCCCGGCATAGGTGGTGTTCAGGACATTGAAACCCCACGGATCCGCCGGATGATAGGGCGGACGGCCGTAGCGCCGGAGCAGCTCCGGGGTCCAGCGTCCCGGATTGGGCGTCATTAGGATGACGCCGATATCCTGTTCTTTGAGGCGGCGCACGAACCAGGTCAGATTCTCCTCGTACCGCTCCCGGCTCACCCGCGGTTCCGTCTCCCCCCCCTCCAGGTCCACGGCCGAATCGTTCAGGCCGAACTGGATGATGACGAGGTCGGGGCGGCGGCCGATGACCTCGGTCTCGAACCTGGCCCGGGCGTCTTCGGTCGTGTTGCCCGGCACTCCCGCGTTCACGACCGCGGCCCCGATCCCGCGCTCGAGCAGGAGCCGCTGCAGCACCGCCGGGTAGACCGCCAGGGTCTGCCCGTCGACCTGTCGCGGGGCGGTGGTGGAATCACTGAAGGCGACGATGACGGCCGTGTGGGGGTACGGTTTCGCGCAGGCGACGGCGAGGAGGATCGGAACGGGCGGGAAGCAGAGGATGGAGAGGAGCCGCCGGAAGAGGACGGGGAAGGGGCGGATGACGGAAGCAGGGAGACCGACGGAGGCGGGTGGGCGGCTGCGGGCGGTGCGCATCGGGGATCACCTCGTCGACCGGGGGGAGTGACTCCGAACACCGCTGGATTATATCATATCGGGATCGGCGGCCTGCAACCACCCCGGCGGCGGGGCCGCCGCCCGGAAGCAGGGATCGCCTCCCCGGCGGTGTCGATCAGGTGAGGGATGAAGAGATACGAGGGACGCGAGGTGACCGTGAAGGATGAAGACTTGACTCCGCAAACCGAAGGCGGGTTTCCCCTGAGGCACCTACTCCTGCCGGCTCTCGTGCTCGCGGTTCTGGCGGGGGGCTGCCGGAAGGTGGATCTGCCGGCGAACTGGAACCCGGAGCGGATCGTCGTGGACGGCACCGATACCGAATGGTCGGATCTGGTGACCGTCACCTTCGAGAAGAAGCGGCTGACGGCCGGGCTCGCCAACGACGGGGAGCGGCTCTATCTGGCCTTGCGGATCAACGACACGGGTTGGCTGCAGACCCTGCGTGCGGGGAGCGTGATCGTGTGGGTCGACGTGGGCGGGGGGAACCGGCGCGAGCTCGGATTCCGGTATGTGCCGGCCGCGGTCACCCTGATGCCCGGAGCCGGGCGCACACGCCAGCCGCAGCCGTCGGCGCAGGAGGAGAGGCTTGCAGTCATCCGGAGCGGAGACGACCTCGAGATCAACATCCCCCGCGACGGCTCGCGCGGCCCGGCCGCGGCCGGCCGTGTCGCCCGGGATGAGGCGGTGCTCGAGCTGAGCCTTCCGCTCGTCGAGGAACCGGGGCGGTTCGGGATCGGCGCGGCGCCCGGGCGGGAGATCGGTCTGGTAGTGGAATTCGAAGTGGACCGCAATCGGCTGGGCGGGCTGGCCGGACAGCGTCCCGGCGGCCTGACCGGCATCCCGGGTGGGGGGATCGGCGGCGGCCGCCGGCCGGGCGTGGGTGTGACCGGCGGCCGCAGTGGTATGGCCGGCGGGATGATGCCCGGCGCCGCCAGCCCGAAGGAAGCGAAGATCAGGATCGTCACCACCCTGGCCGGCCCGCCGGGCTGACCGCGTCTGGCGGGGATGGAGTGTGGTAGCCGGAATCACCAGACCGGGGGCGGTTCTCCGCCCCCGGTTCTACGATGGAGGAAGGCGGGGAGGTCCCGGCGCTCAGACCCGGGGCAGGGCGGTCAGGGCGAAGACCATGACGAACAGCGCCACGGTCTCGATGACCCCGAGCACCATGATGTAGTTGGCGAAACCCTTCCCGGTTTCCCCCAGGGCGTCCGAGGCCTTGGCGCCGGCCCGCCCCTGCATGAGCGCCGACAGTCCCATGGCCAGACCTGCCAGGGCGCCGATTAGGATCGCCGCCGTAGCGCTGCCGGCGTCGGGCAGTCGCGCCTGGATGGCGTTGCGCAGGATCATGCCGTAGATCGTCTGCGACAGGGGCATACCCACGAACGCCACCAGGATGAAGGGCGCCGCCCGGTTCTGGGCGAACGCTTTCTTCCAGGCCCCGATCGCGGCCATTCCGGCCACGCCGGTGCCTAGGCCCGAACCGATGGCCGACAGTACCAGAGAGAGATTCAGGTCACCCAGTCCGTCGATCACTGTTCCTGTCCTTTCTTACCCACTCACGTCGTTTTTCGTGCGCTCGAGGTGCCGGATCCGGACGCCGCGTCCGGTCGGTTCCTCATTCGGAGAACGGCCGGTACTCATGTCCCGACCACTGCATGCCCAGCTGGCCCGAGAACTCGAGCAGGTTCAGGCGCACGCCGTGAACGATCACGCCCATCAGGCAGAGGACGATGTTCAGGGCATGACCGAGCAGGAGCACCAGGGCGGCCGCCAGCCCGGCGACCGGCGAGCTGATCCCTCCGGAGAGCGCCATGTCGTTGAAGCTCGCCGCCACGACCACCGAGGCGTATCCCACCGCGAACAGCCGCAGGTAAGAGACCACATCG
>CAYSYY010000308.1:0-4929 GCA_964435265.1 uncultured Gemmatimonadota bacterium | reverse complement strand
AGCGGATCGGGAACCTCCCCGGGGTCGAGGACGCGGCGATCTGCCGGACCCTGCCGCTCTCCGGACATGGCTGGCAGATGAACTACTACCTCGCGGGCGAGCCCCGACCGGCCCGGGGCGAGGAGAACTGGTCGGAGACCAATGCCGTGAGTGCGGATTTCTTCGCGGTGATGGGCATCCAGCTCCTGCGCGGCCGCCTGATCACGGCCGAAGATGTCATCAATGCCCGTCCGGTCGCCGTGGTGGATGAGCTAATCGTCGAGGCGCACTGGCCCGGGGCCGATCCGATCGGGCGCCGGATCGCGTTCTCCTACGGGGCCGCGGAGGAAGACCGGCTCGAGATCGTCGGCGTCGTCCGGCACGTGCATACCCGCGGGGCGGTCGAGGGAACCCTGCCCGAGATCTACCTCCCCTGCACCCTGGCGAGCGGCGGCAACTACCATCTGGTGGCGAAGTCCGATCTCCCTGCCCGGCTGCTGGCCGACTCGATCCGCGAACAGGTCCAGGCGCTCGATCCCGACCAGCCGATCAGGGAAATCGTGCCCCTGTCGGAGCTGGCCCGGGCGACTACCCGGCAGAACCGCTTCGTGACCCTGCTGCTGGTCCTCTTCGCCTCGGCCGCACTGCTCCTGACCTCGCTCGGCATCTACGGAGTGATGGCGTACCTGGCCGCCGAGCGCCGCTACGAGATCGGCATCCGGATCGCCCTGGGCGCCCGGCGGAGTGATGTCCTCGGCACGGTCATCGGTCAGGGCCTGCGCACCGTATCCATCGGCAGCGCCGTCGGGATCGGTCTGGCCGTGCTCTTCGGCCTGCTCCTGCGCAGCCAGCTCTACGGTACCTCCGCGGTCAGCCCGATCATCATCGCGGCGGCCGCGGCGCTGATGTGCGCGGTTGCCCTGGCGGCCATCTGGATCCCGGCCCGCCGCTCGACCCGGGTGGATCCGATCACGGTGCTGAAGACGATGTGAGGTGGATAAAGCGGCCGCAGATCGGATCAGGATGGCTTGGGAGAACTCAGAGCACTTCAGCCAGGGCCGCCCGGTGATCGGTGAAGCGGAAGACGAAGCCGTGTTCGAGCGCGGCCGCCGGCACGATCCTTTGCGAGGCGAGCAGGTCGCCGGCGAACTCCCCCGCCGCCAGACGCAGGGCGAAGGCCGGCACCGGCAGGATCGCCGGCCGGCGCAGGACCCGGCCGAGCGACCGGGTGAAGGCCCGGTTGGTGACCGCTTCCGGAGCCACTGCGTTGATCGCTCCGATCACCGCCGGGGTGCGGGCGGCCCAGAGCATCATCCCCACCACATCCTCGACATGCACCCATGGCCAGTACTGCCGGCCTGAACCGAGCCGGCCGCCGAGCCCCAGCCGGAAGAGGGGCAGCAGCGCCGGCAGGGCGCCCCCTTCCAGGCCGAGCACCAGCCCGATGCGGGGGGTGACCACCCGTACCCCCAGCCCGGAAGCCCGGCCGGCTTCCTCCTCCCAGGCCGTGCACACCCCGGCCAGGAAACTCCCGCCCGGTGAGGCATCCTCGGTGAGGGGCTCATCGCCCCGGTCGCCGTAGTAGCCCACCGCCGACGCCGAAACCAGTACGCCGGGCGGAGGATCGAGCGATCGCATCGCCGCCACCAGGTTGGCCGTGCCGCGCACCCGGCTCACCCGGATGGCTTCCTTCTTCTCCGGCGTCCAGCGCCCGGCCACCGGCTCCCCGAGCAGGTTGACGACCGCCTCGACCCCATCGAAGGCCTCGACCGGAGCCGGCTCGGACAGAGGATCCCAGGCGACCGCGCGGACCCGACCAAGCCTTTTCCCCGCCCGGACCGGATCGCGGGTCAGCACGACCGGATCCTTGAGGTGCGCGAGCAGGCGCCGGCCGAGGAAGCCGGTGGCGCCGGTTACGAGGGCTCTCATCGCCCCGGCGTCCGTACCATCAGGGCCATGACGGCGGGAGCATCCGCGCCAGCACCCGGAGCAGGTGGGCCGGATCGGGCCGGTCGAAGGTGTTCTGGCTGACGTACTTGAACTGGATCCGGCCGGTGCGGTCGATCAGGAACATGGCCGGGATGTTCTGATCCCCCGGGGTGTTGCTCCACTCGGTCCGGAACAGATCGAGCCGGCGGGAGAGCTCCCGGTCGGCATCGATCGCGATCGGGAAGGGCGTGCGGATCTCCTGCGCGCTCCAGGTGATCGCAGCGGGGAAGGCCTCGCGGCAGTACACCATCCATTCCCGGGCCCGCTCGGTCAGTGCGGAAGGATCGGCCGGGTTCTTCCAGCCGTCGATATCGGCGAGCTGGGAGGGAAACGAGGCCACCCAGTCATCGATCTTCTCCCGGGTGTACGACAGCACGAAGACGATCTCGAGATCCCAGGTGGAGCGCAGATCGATGCGCTCATCCAGCTCCACCAGCTCGGCGTACTGGTAGTTGCAGATATGGCACCAGGTCTCGCCGGCCAGCCCGCGGGGGAAGATGAGCAGGACGTTCCGCCCCTCGTATCCGGACAGCGTGAAGGTCCCCCCCTGCCATACCGGCAGGGTGAAATCGGGCATGGCGTGACCGGCCGAGATGGCCCGCTGGGCGGAGACCGTAATCGGGGCAAGACCCGAGATCGTAACAAGAACCAGAATCAGTAGGATTGATGAGCGCAATCGCATGCAGTCCTCCAACCATTCAGCATCTGGAAAACCGGATCAATCGGGGGCGGCTTCCGCCAGCATCCGTTCAGCCTCGGCCCGCCAGGCGGGGGGGCGTCTTTCGAAGAAGGCCCGCACGCCTTCGAGGCACTCGGGTTCGAGGCGGGCCCGGGCGTTGTGCTCGGCCGCGAATTTGAGCGCCTCCTCCAGGCCCATCACCTGGACGGCGGTGAGCACCTCCTTGGCGTGCCGGATGGCGGACGGGGAGTTCAGTGCGATGCCACGGGCGATCCCGCGCGCCCGCTCCAGACAGGCGCCGCGTTCGCTGACCTCGTTCACCAGGCCGATCCGCAGCGCCTCGTCGGCGGGCACCCGGCGGGCGGTGAGCAGCAGCTCGCGGGCGTGCTTCTCGCCCACGCTGCGGACCAGGAAGATGGAGACGATCGCGGCGACGAAACCGATCGAGGCTTCGCTGTAACGGAAGTGGGCGTCGGCATCGGCGATGACCAGGTCGCACGCCGTGGCCAGCCCGCACCCTCCGGCGACGCAGGCGCCGTGCACCGCCGCCACGGTCGCTTTCGGGAAGGAGTAGAGGCTGCCGAACAGCGCGGCCAGCTCCCGTCCGGCCTTCAGGTTGCCCTCGTAGTCGGCGTGCTGCAGATCCTCCAGTTCGGTCAGGTCGGCGCCGGCGCAGAAGGACGGTCCCTCGCCGTGGATGATGAGCACCCGGGCGCCTCGGCTCTCCTCCACGAAGTGCAGAGCTGCCAGGATCTCCTGGATCATTTGTGAGGAGATGGCGTTGTGGACCTTGCTGCGGATCAGAACGATCTCCGCCAGGGGGGGATCGATCTCGAGTCGGATGGTTTCATGGTTATGGGTCATGCGATCGAGTATAGACCCGCCGAGCCGGTTTGCGCTATACAGGTACGATCGGAATGGCGATCTTCGAACGACCGGAAACCGGACCCGTCACGCACGAGAACCAGGGAGGGTATCATCGTGACAAGCCACGGACGTCGCAGCAGAAGGGACTTCCTCACCACCGCCGCCACCGGAGCGGCCGCGGCGGGGCTCGCCGGCCTGCCCGCCGGCGCCGGCGCCGCCCCCGACCGGACCGGGGCCATCCGCCGCCGGGACGAAGTCATCCATCGCACCCTGGGGCGGACCGGCATCCGCCTGCCGATCGTCAGCATGGGGGTGATGAACACCGACGACGCCAACCTGATCCGCCGCTCCTACGAGCACGGGGTGCGCCACTTCGACACCGCCGCCGGCTACATGGGCGGCCGCAACGAGGAAGTGGTCGGGGCCACCCTCAGGGACATGGGCATCCGTGACGAGGTCGTCATCGCGACCAAGGTCCTGCACTCGCGCTTGCGGCGCGGCATGACCCCCGAGCAGCTGCGCGACGCCATCGTCGAGAACGCCGACCAGAGCCTGCGCCGTCTGGGCATGGAGCAGGTGGAGATCCTCTACCTGCACGATATCAGCACCGTCGAGGACGTCACCAATCCGGGATTCCTCGAGGGGATGGCGCGGATAAAGGAGCAGGGGAAGGCGCGTTTCACCGGTTTCAGCTGCCACCGGAACCAGCCCGACTGCATCCGGGCCGCGACCGAGCACGGCGGGCACGATGTGATCCTCGCCGCCTGGAACTACGCTTACGCCCAGCACGAGGATCTCGGCGCCGCCATGCGCGACGCGGTCGGAGCAGGCATCGGGATCGTAGCCATGAAGACGCAGTGCGTCAGCCAGCTCACCCGCCGGAACGTACCGGCCGAGGGGCAGACCACCTACCCCGACGAGGTCATGCACAGCGCGGTCCTGAAGTGGGCCCTGCAGCCGGACTCCGTCACCACCGCCATCACCGGGTACACCACCTTCCAGCAGCTGGAGCAGAACTTCCGAGTCGCTTCGGATCCCGTCCTCACCGAACAGGAACAGGCGTTCCTCGACGACCACCGCACCCGCTCCGAACTCGGCTTCTGCCTGCAGTGCGGCGAGTGCGTCGGAACCTGTCCGCAGGACACCGACATCCCGACCCTGATGCGGGTGCACCTGTATGCCGCCGCCTACACCAACTTCGGTCACGCCCGCGATACCCTGGGCGGGATCGTGGCGGGACGGGGACTCGAGAACTGTGCGCGCTGTGCGAGCTGCAGCGCCCGGTGCGCCAACACGGTCGACATCGCCTCACGCATCGCGGAGCTGAAATCGATCTATGTCTGACGAGCTGCTGGACCGGCTCGTCACCGACCCGCGTCTCCGCCTCCGCAACGACCTTCCCCTCCGGCGGGCGG
>CAYSYY010000307.1:0-4934 GCA_964435265.1 uncultured Gemmatimonadota bacterium | reverse complement strand
TCGATTATTCCCCGCCCGGGCACGGGCGGTGGGATGTCCGACTACGCGGGGGAGTGGTGGTCGACCGGTATACGGGTGAACTTACATTCCTCGGCAACGATGGCACCTTCCTGCGTTACGGTGTCCGGGGGAAACGGTCGGTCGGTCCCGCGGTTCTGGCATTCGGAGTATGCGGGTGGGTGAACACCACCCTCGAACGTGGTCTCATGCCGGCGGAACGGACCGGGGAGCAGTGCAGCTTCGGTCTGGGGACACGGCTCGGCTGGTTGGAGACCATGCTCATCTTCAATGTCCAGCCGTGGAAGAGGCAGCGGGAGAACACCCGGTACGTGCTCATGCTTCTGCTCTCTGCCGGGTACTGACCACAGCCATAATCCGCGCTCAGTTTGATGATGCTCTCGGCTGTCTTGTGCCCTCTGATTGATTCTGATCTCAGCTGTCTTATGCTCTCCGCTCGATTCTGATATCAATTGGACTCTGTAGAATAATAATAGGTCTATATAATCTTATATTAATATTGAAAGATATATATAAATCATAATTATTTCTGGTATATGTATAAATGACTTGAGCTTCTTTATATAATGTAATAATAACCATATACTCACAATAATATCATAATATTTTCATATAGCTATTAACAATGTCTCTTGCCGCGTTATAAATATAATCTATATGTTTATTAGTCTCTTATATAGCATAGATAATCGTTATTGTTAGTAGATGATCCTATATAATCGATGAATCATGGGATGCAATCCGGACGGATTCACGCCGCCGTTGCGCGCCGGCGTATTCTTCTCAGGTGTACGCGGCCGCGCCTTCTGGTAGAGTAGGGACGCCGCCGGGGATGTCCGGAGGCGGCAGTCGGTCCATCCCTGATTGGAGAGAAGACGCGTGGAGAGCCTCGAGAACCTGCCCGACCTGGTGTTCCCGAACTTCCTGAACCTGCCGCCCGATCTCAGCGATCCGGACCGGAGCAGGGTGATGATCCTGCCCCTGCCGCTCGATCTCACCTGTTCGTGGGAACGGGGCACTGATGCGGGGCCGCGGGCGATCATCGAGGCCAGCCACCACATCGAGTATTTCGATGAGGAGCTCGGATTCGATACGGCGGTGCGCGTGGGGGGCATCGCCACCCATCCCGAACCAGAACTTCCCACCGATCCGGCCGAAGCGGCCGCGGCCATAGAAACGCTGGCCTCGACCCTGATCAATGAGGACCGGCTGCTCATCTCGCTGGGAGGCGAGCATGCCGTGACCTGGCCGCTGGTCAAAGCCCATCGCGAGACCTGGCCTGAGCTCTGCGTGCTGCAGCTCGATGCCCACGCCGACCTTCGCGATACCTACATGGGAACGCCTTTCAACCATGCCTGCCCGATGCGGCGGCTTATGGAGGCGGGGGTGCACGTCACGGCCGTGGGGATCCGCTCGGCCGACGCCTGCGAGATCCCGCTGCTCAACGGCGAGCTGAGGCGCACCTTCATGGCCCACGAGGTGGCCGGACGGCTCGAAGTGCATAGCGAGGAGATAATCGCCTCCCTGCCTGCCGGCCATGTGTATATCACCATCGATCTGGACGGTTTCGATCCCGCCGTCTGCCCGGCGGTGGGAACCCCGGTGCCCGGCGGGCTGGGCTGGTACGAGACCCTGGCCCTGTTGCAGGCGGTCTGCGCCGGGCGGAAGGTGGTCGGGATCGACGTCGTCGAACTCAGCCCCCGCGCGGGGCTCCACTACGCCGACGCCGCCGCGGCCCGGCTGGTTTCGAAACTGATCGGGTATTGCGCCGGCCGATGAACTGATCGCCCGGCGGGCGAAGACATCAGGTGAGGGTATAGCGCCAGGAGGTGGTATCGATGCGGTTCGCCCTGTCCGGCATCCTGATCTTCGCATTCATCCTGACCGGCGACCATTACCAGGAAGCCCGGCCGCAGTTCCCCTGGGTATTCACCGAGCTGGCGGAACTCGATACCGGTAATCCCGAGGCCGAAGTCGGTGAGATCTGGGGTCGCTCCGAAGAAGTCCGGACAGTATCGGTCGATGCACGCGGGACGGTCTCGCTCCTGGATCTCATCTACGGGAGCATTACGGGGGGGAACCAGTTCCGCGGCATCCACCGGTTCGACAGAACCGGTCGCTGGACCGGCAATCTCTCCCGTGAGGGCGACGGCCCCGGTGAATTCAGATCGCCCACCCTCATTACGGCCGACGGCCGCGGCGATCTGGTGCTCTACGATACGGCCGGATCGAAGGTGACCCAGCTCGATCCCGAAGGAGGATATGTGGTCTCTTTCGGGATACGGAATCTGATCAACACCATGATCGAGGCCGTCCACCCGGCCGGTACCGACCGGTACTGGCTCGTTTCGATCCACCCTGTTCCGAGCGCCCGGCCGTTTGACGAACCGCTGCAGGAAGACATTCTGCTCGTGTCGCCGGAGGGGAGAACATTCTGGTCGAGGCAGTATGACGGCATCAGGGATCAGCTCTTCATCACTTTCGAAGGGAACCCGTATCAGGCCTTCCCGTTCCCCAATCCGTCGGCCCGGGTAGCCCGCTGGACCTTCGATGATGAGGGAGCGATCTGGATCCTCTCACCCGACAGTGACCGGCTGATTCGGATCGATCCCAGGGGCGAAACGACCGCCGACATCACCCTCTCGCTCGAACCGATCGAACTCGACCGGAACGAGATCAGGCGGTTCATCGACGAGCGGACCGAACGCCTGAGCACCTCGCCCCGGGAACGGGAGCGGGAGTATGTCGACGAGATCGCCCGCCGCCTCAGGGATCTCAGGTCGTCCTTCGCACCGGTGCAGCGCTTGTGGTGGATCGGCCCGGAGGGTTTCCTCGTGGATCGGGTGCCGGTCGATCCCATGGCCCGGGGATGGCGCGAGGGGCCGGGTCGCTACCTGGCTCTATTCCCCGACGGCACGATCTCGGACGAGATCGACGGTCCGGGCGGACTGATCACGGTCACCAACGGTTACGCCGTGGCCCTGCGCTCAGATCTATCCGATCTGCCGAAGCTCATCCTCTATCGGATCGCGCCTGACACGTCCAGCCCCATCGAACGCCTGAGATCCAGCGCGTTGCCGCGCTCCAGGATGCCGGGGCGCAGCTGCCATGACTGATCCCGGTGCGCATTGGTGATCGCTGCCGGTCCCGAACTTACCCGCCCGGTGCATCGTATTGAGAGAGCGCGTACGATAACGGCATACCTGCTGACCGGAACTGGCCTGTGATTGACTCGATCGTACTCAGCCTTCGTCTGGCTTATCGCGCCCTCCGTCGGGAACCGGTGGTGATCATCACCGCCGCTCTGACCCTCGCCCTCGGTCTCGGAGCGACGACCACCATCTTCAGCGTCATCCACGGTTTCCGCCGCCCCCTCCCGGTTCCCGACGGCCGGCAGGTCGTCCAGGTCAGGATCGATGCATCCGGCCGGGGGCGGGAACAGACCGTTCTCGCGGCTGATCGCGCCGCCCTCCTGGTGGGTGAGCAGACCGTTTTGGAAGAACTGGGCGCGTTCGCCGTTCGCGAGGTCACCTTCTCGGGCGGTGATATGCCGCCGATGCGTCTGCCGGCGGCCGCAGTGTCGACTGCGGTCTTCAGGATCCTGCGCACTGCTCCGCAGGTGGGGCGTCTGCCCGACGATGAAGACGGTTCCGCTTCTCTGGTGGTCCTGGCGCATCACCTCTGGCAGACGGCTTTCGGTGGGGCTCGGGATGTCATCGGCCGCACCGTACGGCTCGATGGCAGACCGGTCACGGTGGCCGGGGTGATGCCGGCGGGATTCGCCTTCCCGTTCGGGCAGGATATGTGGATTCCCCTCGATCTCTCGGCCGCCGGCTCCACTGACTCCGCGACCGACACCCTGGTGGAACTCGTGGGGCGCCTCAGACCGGGGGGACGCCCCGAAATCGCCGCGGCCGAACTGGCGGCCATCCTGACCCGGGCGAAGCTGACAAGTGAGAGTGCGGCCGATGAGGTGCGGGTGCGCGTGCTCGGCTTCACCGAAGCCCGGGCTGAAGGAGGCGAAGAGATCGCCCTGCTGGCCCTCTTCATCATCGTTTTCGCCTTGATGCTTCTGGCCTGCACCAACGTTTCGAACCTTCTGCTGGCCCGGGCGGCTGGTCGGGTCCGGCACCTGGCGCTCCACAGCGCCCTGGGCGCCCGGCCCCGATACCTCATGCTGCAGATGCTGGCCGAATCGGCTGTGATCGCTCTGGCCGGCAGTGCGGTCGGACTGGTCGTGACCGGGGGTGCGATTCGATATATTCAACAAACCCTGGCCGCGAACTGGGGTTTCTACTGGATGCGCGTATCGCTGGACACCCCCGTGGTATTGTTCCTCGGAGCGATCATGGTGGTGACCGCCCTCGTCTCGGGCACGCTGCCCGCCCGGCAGGCGGCCCGTTCCGATCCGGGTGCGATTCTGACCGGAGCCCGGGTGAGCGGCGATCGGGCCGGTCACGGGCGCGTGCAACGCCTGCTCCTGGGTCTGCAGGTCACCTTCTCGATCATCGCCCTCATCTCCTCGGGATTCCTGGCTACCGGTCTGAGGCAGCATCGGAGCGCCACGCTTTCGTTCGCGGCCGACCGGGTGGTGCTGGCCGGTCTGGTTGTAGAGGGAGAGCGCTACCGCACCATCGAGGCCCGCCGCGATCTGCGGGCGTCGCTGCCTCGTCTCCTCGCCGATCAAACCGGGGGCGCACCGGCCGCCCTGACGACCGGTCTGCCCGGCTTCCAGGCGCCCGTCGGTCGATTCCAGATCGAGGGACGCAGTCCGGATCCCGATCCCGAGGCCGGAGCCGAAGCGGTCATGGTCAGCGCCATCAGCGCTCAGGCATTCAAAATCCTCGGACTGGAGGCGCGGCAGGGCCGGACTTTCATCGCCGGAGACGGTATGACGATGCCCGTCGCGGTGATCA
>CAYSYY010000306.1:1042-4946 GCA_964435265.1 uncultured Gemmatimonadota bacterium | reverse complement strand
CATTACGACCATACCGGTGTTCTGGACTCATTACGTTCCGAACTGAAAGTGCCGCTGGCTACCCACGCTGAAAGCTCCCGCCAGCTAAAGACACCCCCGGAAATACTGCTGAACGACGGTGACAGTCTCGCACTGGGGAAACTCAAGATAGACGTGCTGTATACACCGGGACATACGCCGGGCGGCCTCTGCTTCAAAATCGGAAAATATCTTCTGGCGGGTGATACCGTATTTCCCGGCGGCCCCGGCCATACGGAGAGTCCGGCTGATTTCACCCAAATACTAATATCTATTACGGAAAAAATCTATAAATTACCGGACGATACCCTGATTTTACCCGGTCACGGCGATAGCATTACGGTCAAGAAATCCAGGGAAGAATACAGCGTCTTTGCCTCCCGCCCCCACCCCGATAACATCTGCGGGGATGTCCTCTGGCTGTCCGCCTAGTAACGCATCTCGACGCGGTAGAAAGCCTCGGCGAACTCGAATTTCTCTCCCTTGGCGTTCATCCTGGCAAACTCTTTCATGCGGGCTCTCATCTCCGGCGGTATGTCCCCCACCTGGCTTTGATGACAGCCCAGGGCGGCCATCTTGATATCGATAGTATCCGTAATATCGAGTCGATAGTTGGGTTCTTCGGCGCCCCAGAACCACATCTCCCTGACCTTGTGGGGTTCCAGCCCTTCATCCAGTAGTTCCGGATAGGAAAGATGGTCGCGGGAATACGGAAAAACAGCGTCCAGCGTTACTATCCCCGCCACGCGGTGGTCGCGGTGCCACATGTATTTACGGTAGGGGTCGGCCGTGGCTACGGCAAAAGGCTTGAAGCGCCGTATCGCCCGTACCAGGTTTCGGCGGAAATCATGGCCGTCCTCAAGGCCCTGGTCGGGGTATCCCAGAAAAACGACTTCTTTGACGCCCAGCAGTTTGGCGGCGGCCAGCTGCTCATTCTCCCGGATTTCGGCCAGCTTCTCCGGTTTCATATTCCTGTCGCTGGTGCCTTTATCGCCATTGGTGCAGACAACATAGACGACCTGTTTCCCCTCTTTAGTCAGTCTGGCTACGGTCCCCGCCACACCGAACTCGGAATCATCGGGATGCGGCGTGACTACCATCAAATAAACTTCATCGCTCATAGTTACACGAGACTCCTTGATTAAGGCTGCGGCACTATTAATTGTATAACATTACACGCACAGGTACAATCGTGACGAATACAGATTCATGCACTGGATAATTAGTATGAACTACCCGCCTGAAGTGACCGAGTTAGATAAATCAGGCTACCGTGGTCATTTGCTCATCAAGCACCGGCCGTATTTCAGTAAGAACCTTTTCGGCTATAGACGGCCAGTTGAACCGGCTCACCGATGCCCTGATAGCCAGGGTGGACTCCCGGTCACGGTCGGGCATTGAAAGCAGTCCGGCAATGCCGTCGGCGATTTTCTCCGGCGAGTTGTCGGCTACCACGTATCCCGTTTCTCCCGGCCGGATGATGTTTTTCATGTCGCCCACGTCCGTGGCGACCACCGGCGTACCGCAGGCCAGCGACTCCAGGGCTACCAGGCCGAAGCTTTCGTAGTAAGACGGCACGATACAGACATCGGCGGCGCTGTAATAATAAGGCAGCCGGTCATGCTCTATCAGCCCCCGAAATTCCACCGAGTCCTGCATTTTCAGTTCACCTGATAGTTTCTTGAGTTTCTCTATTTCCGTTAGACTGTTCTCGTCGCCGCCGATAATCAGCAGCTTCAGGCTTTCCAGAGATGGGAGATAAGGCAGGGCTTTAATAAGCTGGTCGATGCCCTTCATCGGGTCAATCCTGCCGACAAACAGGAGTATCTTTTCATCGTTTAATCCGAGCTCTTGCCTGGCGGCGAACCTGTCGACAGGTCGAAATAGTCCCATATTTACCCCGCAGGGAGCGATGCCGATTTTCTCCGGCGCAGCGTTATAACGCCGGGCCAGCTCTTCTTTTTCCCGGTCCGTGGCGACGATAATCCGCTGGCAGTCATCCACCGATGCCTTTTCGGTAACGATGCGCAGGTCGGACGCGCTCTCCCCGATACCGGTGGCGTTTTTTAACTCGCCCAGGGTATGAAACATAATAACGTGGGGCACCTGCCACCACCGCTGTAAATACCTCCCCACCCACCCGGAAAGCCAGTAATGGCTGAAAATCAGGTCATAATGAAGGTCATGATTCTTGCGGTAATTCTCCAGGTTACAGGCAAATTCCGGCAGGTAGCAGTATACCGCCAGCTTGTGGATTTTCTCCGCCTCCCCCGCCTTGAGATGGATAAGCCGTGCCTCCTGTCCCAGTTCGACGACCACCGAGTCATCGGGGTCGTGTACGCGGGTATATACGTCCACATGATGCCCCTGATTGCCCAGTTCGCGGGCCAGTTCGCGGATATAAACGCTCATACCGCCGGTATCCATGGCCCCCAGGTCGCCGACCGGGCAACTGTGAGCGCTGAGCATGGCAATTTTCAGTTTATTCTGCATTATATATCCTGACTACTATTTTATCGTTATCCGGCACCGAAATAAAGGTACCTCTTTACCACCCAAGTGGTGTTTATAGACCTCGGCGCCTTTAAGAAAATCGAACCTCTTTTTACCCTGCTTTATGCTGTCCTGAATCGTCAGGACTTTACTGAGCAGCCCGGCGCTTAACGCGGTATACTCCGGGTCGTAGCCGCTGTTATAGAGGTATATACAGTCATTGTAATCAAAGTACATAATCTCGGCAAGTGGCTGCGTATCCAGCTTTAGAACGCCCAGTCTCAATATACCTGTTTTTGACATGGTATCCGCCAGCGACATAAAAAACGACTTCATTTTATCGGTCATGAAAGCAGCTTTATCCTGCCGGCTTTCCACGAACATCCTGAAAAAAGTCTCCATGATACCCGGTAAAGCCGCTCCTTCCCCGATAAAGCCGTACGCCACCTCACCTTCCTCGGAAAGCCTCCTCAGCTTACGCCTTACCTCATGCCGCTGCTTGGTGGTCAGCACAGCGAGATATTCGTCCCAGGTCGGCGGCAGGTCCATCTCCAGGGAAACGTCCTCCATGTCTTTCACAACCCGGCAGCCACAGCTCTCGGCCAGGGGGACCAGACTGGTAACTACGGTAGAATCGGGGCGTACATGCGCTAAATCCAGTTGCCTGATACCGCTCTTCTTCAGGTCATCCAGAACCAGGTTGAAAAAATCCACTTCAAGTCCGGGCGTCACCACGAAATCAAGATAATCGCAGACATCGGTATCACCGATTAGTAAAGCGGTATTGTCTTTTACCATCAGCGGAGCGATACCGACGACTTTATCCCCGTCCCGGACCGTACGTACCCGGATTTCCGCCCCCTCTCCGAACGCCTGCCACCACACCTGCATCCATTCCGGTAAAACAAACACGGAGGACCAGTTAAGCTTTTGTCCGGCATCGGCCCGGTATGACTTGAGGTCTACCAGACTATCCTCGATAATGGAGCAGCTCATTTGTATATGTTTTAGTTTAACATGTAACTATGGGGCAGACAAAATGACTATTATCACATAATTGCTTATTCGCCCGGAATCTTTGACAAAAAATCCCCGCTGCATTAATCTGTGTACGAACCAAGTATTCTAAAAATATATAGATGAAAGGATGATAAAATGGCCAAGCGAATTATTCTCTACAATCTGGCAAAACATGTTACCGATGAGCAGTATAAAGATTATGTGATCAATGAAAAAGGCCCGTTGCTGGACGGACTGCCGGGGGTTAAAAAGTTTGAACTAGTTAAAATTACGGGCTCGATGAAGGGAGAGATACCTTACCGGTATGTGGGTATCATGCACTTATCCGACCCGGACTTGTTGACAACTAAACATCCTTGGCTATCTATAATGA
>CAYSYY010000306.1:0-1032 GCA_964435265.1 uncultured Gemmatimonadota bacterium | reverse complement strand
CTACACTCTGGCACCACACATGACCGAAGAAGCATTTAAGGACTATGTTACCAGCGATAAGGGCCCCCTGATTGAGAGTCTCCCGTCCGTAAAAAAATACGAACTGGTTAAAATAACCGGCCCTATGCAGGGAGATATACCCTACCAGTATTGCGGCATCGTGCACGTAACCAGCGTCGACGAATTCAACCAGAAAGCCGCCGGTACCCCGGAATATCAGGCATTTTTAAAGAAATTCGGACCGATGGCAAAAGATATGCTGATGCTGTCCGGTGAAGAGATTTATTAATTAGCAGTTTATAATTAATTTCCGGAGCACGTATCTATTAATGGCCGAAGATTACGTTACTATGGGAAATTTACGCAGGAATAATAAAGGAGGCAGTGATGCAGCTAGAGCATCTCCTGACTGAGGACCAGCGTCAGTTACGGCAGACCATCAGGGATTTTACCAAAAAAGAGATAATACCCATTACCAAGCAACTGGAAGAGGACTACAGTCTGGTGGAGAAAGTCCACCAAAAATTAGTCGACATGGGAATTCAGGCTTCTGCATATCCCGTCGAATACGGCGGTGGCGGTATACATTCCATGACCAACAACGCCATTATCACCGAGGAGCTGTCCAAAGGCGACGCCGGCATGGCCCTGTCGGTGGGCTCGAACATGGCCGGTGCCGGACCGGCCGCCGGCGTGGGTAATAAAGCCGTTCTTGACAGGTTCGCCCCTCTTTTCTGCCAGGGAAAACTGGCTTACGGCTGCCTGTCCATGACCGATGAAGCCGGGGGGGCGGATACCGAAAATCCCCTGCTGCACGGCGCCGGCATCAAGACCACCGCTAAACTGGTGGGTGATGAATATGTCATCAACGGCAGCAAGATGTGGCCGACTCACGGCGGGATAGCCGAGAGCTATATTACTTTTTGCACCACTGACCCCAACGCCGGCGATGACGGAATTGCCATGATTATAGTTCCCAAGGATACCCCCGGACTTACCTTTGGTAAGCCGGAGAAGAAGATGCTTTTTAAG
>CAYSYY010000305.1:0-4985 GCA_964435265.1 uncultured Gemmatimonadota bacterium | reverse complement strand
ACAACTGCACCCTCTGCGGCCAGGTCTGCCCCACCGGGGCGATCGAGGAGCTCGATCTGGAAACGAAACAGGTCCGCAAGATCGGCACCGCCGCGATCGACCGCTCCCGCTGCCTGCCCTGGGTCTACGACACCGACTGCGTGGTCTGCGAGGAGCACTGTCCGCTGCCCGAGAAGGCGATCTGGCTCGAGGACATCGAGGTGGAGAACCGGGACGGGGAGGTGGTGGAGCTGCGACGCCCGCACGTGGACGCCGAACTCTGCAACGGCTGCGGCATCTGCGAGACGAAGTGCCCGGTCAACGACCCCGCCGCCATCATAGTCAGCAGCGGCGGCGAGGACCGCAATCCCGACAATCAGTTCCTGCTGTAGTGCCCTGTCACGCAACAACTGTGGTATTCGAGTGGAGCTGCATCCCGCCAGGAACGCTTACCGGCTCCCTACTATCTCACCGAGTCGGGTCCAGACTTCCGTTTCCATGGCGGCGATCTCGGAAAAACACGCGGCGGCCTCATCCAGACGGCGACTCCCGATGGCTTCCGCCAGCCGGGGGATGATTCCGAGGGTCCTGTTCAGGCCGCCGATGGGTTCACGTAGATCGAGTTCCGCCATCGGACCGGCCTCTTCCAGGAACCGGCAGTAGATGTCGCGGCCGGCCGTCAGGTGGTGCCCTTCCAGGTCGGGCGGCGAATTCAGGTATTCCCGCACCTGGCGCAGGCATTTCCCGGCCGTTTCCTCCCCCAGCTCAGCGGGCCAGCGTGCGATCTCTCCGGCCACCTTCTCCATCGCCGGAACACCAACCATGCTGACCGGCGGTTGCAGCATCGTCCGGCACTGGTCGGCAATCGCGGTCCGGATCAGGGTGCCGTCAGGAGGCAGCTCCGTCGGCAGATCGAGAACGACCAGCCGGTTCTTCTTCCCCAGTCCCGGTACGTTTACTTCCCAGGCCGCCCGCAGCTCATTCCCATCGAGCGTCTGGACTCCTTCTGAGCCGGTATCAAGGACCAACGCCCGGTCATCGTCGTCGCCCACCAGCAGCAGGTAGTGGATCGGGATGTGCCGTCGTTGATGGATGCCGGGATAGAAAGGCAGGTGGTACATATCCAGCGGACCGAGCACCGGCGGCGTGCCAGCCTCCAGTGCCTCGCGCGCCCGCGCCCGGGAGAAAGCGAAGGACCGGTTCTCGATCTCGCGATACCCGGCGCCGAGCAGCTCGGCCAGGTAGCGGTGCTGCCGCGGCCCGGCGATGCCCCAGTACACCTGGCGGGGGGGATCGGCCGAGGAGAACCGCAGGAAGGCGAAGCCGCCCCCCTGCCCCAGACCGTGGACGAACTCATTGGACCAGTCGCGCCCGGTGCGCCAGTGGATCAGGTCGCGGATCCCATTGACGGGGCACAGCCCCGGCGCCGGTCGGTGAGGAATGATCTTCGGATCCGTCATGTCGATCCCTGTCCTATCTACAGGCAGACCCCGTCCTATCTACAGGCAGACCCCGTCCTCTCTACAGGAAGATCCCGTCCTCTCTCTCGAGGCGGTTCTTTATGACATAGTAGACCACCAGGCAGACCACGCCAATGACAGCGATCCCCATGAACAGGGCCATAAAGAGCATCACGGGGAGAGAGAGACCCCACATGCCGCCGGCGCTATCCGACAGGAACAAGAAAGCCATGACCAGCAGCACGACCAGGGGGACCGAAACGCCGGCGAAGGCGATCAAGAGGGCCCTCCGGAGGTTTCCCAGTTTCTGTTCAAGAGGCACCGTGGTTGGTGTTGTCATGGATTCATCCTTTCAATCGTTCACGTGATGGCGTCGTTGCCTGCTCGAGCAGGAAGTCGACCTCCGGGTGCTGGAAGATGCGTATGTTCCGTTCGGTGAAGGCGGCCAGAAGCTCCCTCCCCAGGGGCGTCAGGAAAAAGTAGCGCCGATCCGGTCCGGTCTCCGACGGCTGCAATTCACTGCCGAGGACCCCCGACTCCGCCAGACGCCTTAACGCACGGTAGATGCTGTTCTCCTCGGCGATGATGGTGTGCCGGCTGATCTCGGCGATCGCATCCTTCATCTCGTAGGGATAGGCCTTGCGCTGGGCCAGCAGGAGGAGGAGCCAGAAGCTCAGGAGCCCCTTCTTGTACGTATCCTCCCACTGAGCAAGCAGATCTTCGAGACGGGGAGAGCTCATGTGTGTCCTTTCACTAGTATCATACCTTTAGTATAATACTAATAGATGAGCAGGTCAACACAAAATTCTCTCCGGCGAGTCGCGATCCGGCAGATATCGCCGATCGGTACTACCGTATGGCGGGAAGGATGTACTCACTCATGATGTCCCGGAAGGTACTGTGCAGAGCGGTCCCGTATATCCCTCCCGTGAACACGACCACCATGTCCAGGGCAGGGATGACCATCAGGAGCTGCCCTCCATCGCCCGTGTGGTAGAAGCCGGTGACCGTGCCGTCAGCGGCGGGCAACTCCATCTGCATCCAGAAGTAACCGTAGCCCAGCGGCGATCCCCGGACGGATCCGAAGGTAAACCGCTTCTGAGTGGATTCGGCTGTCCATTCCGCCGGTATGACCGGCAACCCCTGCCATCGACCGTGGTCCAGGAAAGTCTGGCCTATCTTCGCCAGGTCGCGGGGCCGCAGAGCGAGCCCTCCATCCGTCACCACCGTTCCATCCGGATAGGAGGTCCACTGATAATCAGTGATGCCTAGAGGGCGGAAAAGGTACTCCTCGGCGAAGGACCCGATATCCCTGCCGGTGGCGTTCCCGAGAATGGCCCCGACGACCACCGCTGAACCGTTGGAGTAGAGGAACCGCCGCCCCGGATCAGTGACCAGGGGCTTCTCGAGAACGTATTCCACCGCGTCCTCGCACTGCCACATCTGCTGGGCATCATTACGCGGATCCCTCGGCCCCGATTGGAACCACTCCAGACCGGATGACATGGTGAGCAGATGTTCGATGGTGATGGTCCCCTTCTCACCGCTGAGAAGGGAGGCAGAGGCCGGCAGGTAGGTGACGATCGGATCCCGGACACCGGTGATGAATCCCCGGTCGACGGCGATGCCGACAAGGGTGGAGACGATGCTCTTGGTGATCGAGGCAAGGTGATGGCAGCGCTCCCGGAACAGGGAGTTGATGTACGTTCCGTGCCATGATCCCTGCCGGGCGAAATACTCCTCCACGACGAGCGTACCGTGCCTGGCGAGAAGGAAACCGTGCAGATCACCGAACTTCCCCGCTGATACATCCTCCAGGAACCGGGTGAGCCCAGCTCTTTCCAGGTCGGCGCTTTCCGGTTCGGCACAAGACCAGTCATCATCCAGTGTTTCGGGGGGGCGGTACTCGAAGGGAGCTTCTTCCAGCGTGGCGAGCCGATTCATCAGCGCATCGGCGGTCCGGTCGCGGACCCACCGCCACTCCGAGCGATCCCCCCGGTAATCCTTCGAAACCCACATGGTGTCACGGGCGGCATTGAGGTGTCCCTCGTGATAGGCCCAGGAGATCCTGCCGTCCCGGCTGGTGACATCGATGTCATAGGTCCAGATCCTGGCTCGGGGCCCGACCTCGCAGATCATCGAGAGGCAGAGGGTGCTGTCAGGCCGCACGGAGAAGAACACCACCTGGGAGTCGGGGTGGGCATAGGCGAGGACCTCGCCCCCTGTCCAGCTGCCGGCGATCTCCGTCAGGCCCTGGGTGTAGACGACCGCCTCAGGTTCGCAGGCGGTCAGGAGGGCGAAGGTTGCAGCCCAAAAGAACCGCCCCCGGATCGGGTGGTTGCTCACGGCCGTGGCCCGGTGGTCCGATTGCACTTCCATCTCCCTCGATCAGGTCCCGTGATTTGTAGTCAGCTCAACCGGTTCCGCCTGGCTCCCGGTAAGGTGTCCGGAGATCTCCGCGAGGCGCGCCCGTTCGTCCGCGGTGAGCTGCAGGTTCATGGCCCCGGCATTCTCAACCGCCTGCTCCGGACCGGAGGCCCCCGGTATGGCCACGACCGTATCCCCGTAGTGGGTGATCAGCCACGCCAGGGCGACCTGTGCGGTGGTGGCTCCATGTGTTGAGGCGATCGCACGCAGTTCCTCGATCAGGGGCCGCGTACGCGCCAGGTTCCGTGGCCGGTAGGCGCGATGTGCCGGACTGAGGCGGGAGCGGCGCCCCGGCGGCAGGGACCGAACGAGCCGGGGATCCCGGTGAAACCTGCCCGTCAGCAAACCCTGGGCGAGGGGCGAGTAGGCGATCAGAGTCACCCCGAGCGCCCTCGCGGCATCGAGCACGCCGTTTCGTTCGACGCGTCGGTCCAGGAGGCTGATGGATACCTGGTTGGCTGCCAGGACCAGGTCTTCGGCCTGCAGCGCCGCACTCGCCTTCTCCATCTGCCCGGCCGAGAAATTACTCACCCCGACGGCGCCTATCCTGCCGGCGTGCACCAGCGCGGCCATCGCCCGCATCTGTGCCGGTATCGACGAGAGACTCCAGGGCAGATGCACCTGGTACAGGTCGATGGGGTACCCCTGGAGACAGTCCAGCCGCGTATCGATGGTGCGCGCGAGGTTGCCCGCTGTCCTCAGGATCGGCAGCCATTTCGTGGCGACGACGACCTCCCCGGGTTGCACCGCCAGGTTGCACAGGGCGGTACTGAGGGCCCGCTCCGACTGCCCGTTCCCGTATCCTTCAGCGGTGTCGAACCAGGTGATCCCGCCCTCGAGCGCCCGCTGTACAACCGCATCGATCTTCTCCTGCTCCAGGACCGCCCACATGCCTCCCGTTAGACCTCTGCCCTGGGAGAATTGCCAGCAGCCCAGACCGAGGGGAGAGATCTCGATATCGGTCCGGCCCAGTCTTCGTGTCTTCATGAGCAACTCGATCGGTTCGGGTCCGGTCGGAGTGTTCGCCTCATCTGAACCGCAGATCATAGTACACCGTTCCGTAAGTACGGTAACGTATCGAGAGGGCCGAGGCGTCCGGCCGGCCAGGCGCGTGGAGGA
>CAYSYY010000304.1:2036-4992 GCA_964435265.1 uncultured Gemmatimonadota bacterium | reverse complement strand
AGCGGTACCGACATCCGTGACCTGACATGATACCGGCTGCCTGATACCCGAACCGATCTCTCATCCCGTACCGCTTCCGGCCGCAGGGAACCGGCCGTTTTCGGCCGGTGGCCCGATCACTGGCACGGATTTTGATCCCTTCCCTCATCGGCCGCCCGTTGCGGCAGATCGACACACCATCGAAGGAGAGCCCAGTCACCGGGTGAGTTGCCGCCCGGCTTGCGAACCCTCAACGGCTGAGGTTTCGTACTAGTAAGGAGTGAAGCGGCGCTGGGCCGCAACTGAACGTCATCACAGTAGGGGGCTCTCCATGACGACGGCGGTTGGATATCGCGATATGACGAAGACGATCCTGATGATCCTGACGGCATCCCTGCTGCTCGCTCTGCCCTGGTCCCGCCTCGGGGCCCAGGTCGCGACCGGCGAGCAGGAGGTGATGACCCCGAGCCAGGATATCTTTACCCGGGATCAGGCCGATCTGGTGCTCTCCCTCGAGCCGGCCGTCAACCTGGCTCTCGATGGATCGTTCACGGTCTACTCCCTGGGGCAGCAGTTCCTGCAGACCAACTACCTGCTCGAGAACGCCCGACGGCAGCTGCGAACCCGCGTGGATTTCAACTCCACTCTGCCCGGGATCAGCCAGAACATCACGCCCGATCTGATCAGCGACGGAGCCGGGGGGCAGGAGCTGGTCTTCCTGCGTGACAGCCAGAGCTGGGCCTACGGGGAGATCGACATCATCCAGCCGCTGATCACCAACGGCCGGATCGTCTTATCCACCGGCCTGGTGGGTTTCGACGTCTTCCGGGAACTGCCGACCATGGATGTCGACGCCCGGTCGGTCCAGCCCTCGGTGGGGGTGCGGTTCAACCAGCCGCTGTTCCAGTACAACCAGGTGCGGGGCGCCCTGCGCAGCGCCCAGCTCGGGCTAGAAAGCCTCGACCTGCGCTATACCGAGGACGAACTGCGGAGCATCAACGACGTCAGCCGCCAGTTCTACGTTCTCTTCGCCCAGCAGGAGGCGGTCCAAATCGCCGATCAACGCTACCAGCAGAGCGAGCGGAACTACCAGTCGGGACAGCGGCGGCTCAACGCCGGCCTGCTGGCCGAGACCGACGTCATGCAGCTGAGTGTGACTCGCATGAACGACCTCGACGCGCTCGAAACGGCCATGAACCTGCTCGAGCAGGCCCAGTACGCCTTCAACCGGCTGGTGGGTCTGCCGCTGGATCAGCGGGTCTGGGCCGAAGCACGCCTGGAGTACGAACCGATCGAGGTGGATCTGGAGCGCGCGCTGGAGCTGGCCTTCGAGAACCGGTCCGACCTGCGGCGGTCCGAGATCGATCGCGAACTCCTCGAGCTGGATCTGCGCCGCACCCAGAGTGAGGGCCGGCCTGATCTGCAGCTCAACGTCGGCTACGACCTGACCGGGAACTCCTCGCTGACGGCCCTGCCGACCCAGAGCTGGGGCCACCACCTGAGTGAATCGCTCGATCCCGACAACCGCAGCCCTAATACCAATATCACCATGACCCTGGCGATCCCCCTTTTCGACTGGGGCCGCAACCGCTCGCTGGTGGAACGCATCCACTCGCAGATCCAGGTGGCGGAGCGGCAGATCGACGAAACGGAACAGGAGCTGATCAGGACCGTCACCAACCGGATCCAGGCGGTCGAGACCGCCATGCGGCGGCTGCGCATCCAGGAGGCGAACGTCCTGGTTGCCCAGACCTCGTACGATTTCGCCCGGCGCAGCTTCGACCGGGGAGAAATCACCCAGGTCGAGCTGGCCCGGGCCCTCGACCAGCGTTCACTGACCGAGACAAACCGCCTGAATGCCTGGGTGGCTTTCGAAATGGCCAAGGCCGATCTGAAGGAGATCACGCTGTGGGACTGGGAAACCAACACCTCGGCCCAGCGGCGGACCACCCCGCCGGCGCCTTTCGGCTGGCGGCGTAACGGAGGATAGGAGAAACGACATGGATGCGATCCGCCAGGACGTGCGCTTCGGACTGCGCTCCCTCATCCGCCGACCCGACGTCACCCTGCTCGCCGTCCTGGCGCTCGGCCTTGGGATCGGGGCCTGCACCTCGATCTTCAGCGTCGTGCACAGCGTTCTGCTGCGTCCGCTCCCTTTCTCGTCCCCCGATCGCCTGGTCACCGTCTCCGAACCCTCCGAGAACGAACCGCAGGCGGCGACCTCCCCCCTCAACTACCTCGACTGGCGGGATCAGTCGGAGAGCCTGGAGTACCTGGCGGGCTATCGTGACCACCAATTCAACCTTCTCACCGGTGACGAACCGGAGCGGATCCGGGGCACCAGCGTCTCCCCCTGTTTCTTCGATGTCTTCGGGGTCGAGGCGGCCCGCGGCCGGGTCTTCCACGAGGGTGAGAGCGAGGCCGAGGCCGTAGCGGTGCTGCGGCACAGCTTCTGGGTCAACCGCTTCGGCGCCGATCCCGGGATCGTCGGCTCCGAGATCGTCCTGAATGATCGCTCCCACACCATCATCGGCGTCATGCCGGAGACATTCGCGTACCCTGAACGTACCAATCTGTGGGTCCGCTCCTATTCCTGGGGCGTGCCCGAGCCTCCTTTCAATTTCGGCGTTGAGCTGAACGAGGTACGCGGCCTGGGGTACTTCGTTACCGTCGGGCGTCTGCGCCCGGGTGTCACCGTGGCCGAGGCCGACGCCGAAATGCGGGCCATCGGCGAGCGCCTTTTCGCCGAATACGCCGAGAACACCTGCAACAACTCCGCCGGTATCACCCCCCTGCGGGAGATCCTGGTCGGCGACGTGCGCAGCCCCCTGCTCGTGCTGGCGGTGGCGGTGGGGCTGGTGCTGCTCATCGCGTGTGCCAACATCGCCAACCTGCTCCTGGCCAAGGCGGTGGGGCGGGGGCGCGAGATGGCTCTGCGCAGCGCCCTGGGCGCCGGCCGGCGCCGCCTGCTCCAGCA
>CAYSYY010000304.1:0-2026 GCA_964435265.1 uncultured Gemmatimonadota bacterium | reverse complement strand
GGCCCTGCTGGGAGGGATCACCGGCGTCCTGATCGCTCTGTGGGGAGTCGACCTGCTGGCCGGGATGGGAACCGCAGTCATGGTGCAGCTCACGGGGGTGGAGGTTGATACGGCGACGCTCATTTTCAGCCTGATCATCACCCTCTTCACCGGCGTGCTCTTCGGGATCCTGCCGGCCTTGACCAGCTCGCGGGTCGATCTGCAGGCGGCTCTGCGGGAGGGGGTCCAGCGGTTCAGCGAGGGGGTGAAGAGCCGGCGCCTGCGCGAGGGGCTGGTGGCGGTCGAAGTGGCCTTCGCCCTGATGCTCCTGCTCGGCGCCGCGCTGATGCTCAAGAGCCTCGTGCGGCTGCAGGCCGTCGAGGTCGGCTTCGAACCGGCCGGAGTGGCGGTGGCCCGGGTGCAGCTGCCGACCAGCCGCTACCCGGAAGAGGAGCAGATCGATCGTTTTTACACCGATCTCCTGGCGCGGGTCCGAACTCTGCCGGGAGTCGATCAGGCCGGCCTGGTGATGAGTCTGCCGCTGACCGGCTCGGCGGCCACGCTCACCTTCTTCGTCGAAGGTCAACCCGAACCCGAACCGGGATACGAGCCGGTTTCCCTCTACCAGTGCATCAGTGACGGGTATTTCGAAACGATGCGGATACCCCTGTTGGGGGGGCGGACTTTCACCGAATATGACAATACAGCTGAAGCGCCGCGGGTGGTCATCATCAACCGGGCTTTCGCCGAAGAGCACTTTCCTGATGCCGACCCGATCGGTCAACGCCTCACCTGGGGCGATCCCGCTGACGACGAGCTCTGGCGTACGATTGTGGGAGTCGTGGCCGACGGGCATCATTTCAGACTCGATCGAGGCCCCGAGCCTGAGGCCTTTATCCCCTTCGCCCAGGACCCCTGGAACAGCGCCGCGGTGGTGGCCCGGACCACCGGCGACCCGCACGTGCTGCTGCCCGCGCTGCGCGCCGCGGTGAACCAGATCGATCCCGACCAGCCGGTATTCGGCCTGATGACGATGTCGGAACGTCTCGGCGCGACCCTGGCCGACCGGCGCTTCGTGATCCTTCTGCTCGGTCTCTTTGCCGGGGTGGCGGCGCTGCTGGCCGCGGTGGGTATTTATGGTGTTATCTCGTACACGATCGGCCAGCGGGTACGCGAGCTGGGTATCAGAATCGCACTCGGTGCGGGCCGGGGCGAACTGATCGGCCTGGTATTGGGGCAGGGGCTGCGGCCGGTGGGGTGGGGGATCGGTGTCGGCCTGGTGCTGGCGGCTGTCCTGACCCGGCAGATCCGGAACCTTCTCTTCGGAATCAATCCGCTCGACGCCACCAGCTTTATCGCGATAGCCTTGCTGGTTGCGGTGGTGGCGCTCCTGGCGACCGCCCTGCCGACCTGGCGGGCTACCCGGATCAGTCCGACCGAGGCGCTGCGGCACGAATAGGAAGAGGCCGGTGTGGAAAGCGGAACGGACGGCTCCCTCGTCCTGATAGCCGACGACCAGCCCGATGTACTGCAGGCGTTGAAACTGCTCTTCAAGGGCGAGGGTTTCCGGACCGAAACGGCGGCCTCGCCGGCGGCCGTGCTGGCCCAGCTCGCCAGGCATGACTTCGACGCCGTCGTGATGGACCTCAATTACACCCGCGATACCACCTCGGGACGCGAGGGGCTCGACCTGCTCACCCGTCTGCGCGCCGACGATCCCACCCTGCCGGTTATCGTCATGACCGCCTGGGGGAGTGTCGAAGGTGCGGTCGAAGCGATGCGGCGCGGAGCCCGGGACTACATCGAGAAGCCGTGGGAGAACGCCCGGCTGCTGGCCACCCTGCGCACCCAGATCGAACTGGGGCGGGCCCTGCGGCGCACCCGGATCCTGGAAGAGGAGAACCGTCTGCTGCGCCGCGAGGGTCTGCCGGCCCTGATAGCCGAATCGCGGGCCATGCAGGAGATCCTCGAGCTGGCGGGCCGGATCGCCCCGTCGGACGCCAATGTGCTCGTGACCGGCGAGCACGGGACCGGCAAGGAGGTGATG
>CAYSYY010000303.1:3512-4994 GCA_964435265.1 uncultured Gemmatimonadota bacterium | reverse complement strand
TAATGCGATATTAGCCGCTAGCACAATTGATGAATATGCTGTTTTAAACTGCCTCTCAATAGTCAGGGCCATTTTGGAAACAAATGAAGGAAATGGAGAAAAGAACGATGAATGCGGAGTATTAACAGAGTTGCATACCGGAGATGTAAAATTTTGCTTTGAAGATGAGAATAAAGGGATGGTGCCATTGCCAGTCAAAGGAAGAGTAATTGATATTGCTAAATTCAAGTGGGAAGGAGAACCTCCTCGTTCAGCTATCGTTGCTGATTTACCTTTCGATACTGTTACTCAACACATGAAGGGTTTATTCAGCTCGCAAGTTGTTAGATATCACAGAAGACAGATACTAAAAAATGGCAAGGAGATAACCATTAGAAACAAGCCTGGTAGAAATCTTAGATCATTTTTCCAAGAACTCTGGAGATATTATGGGGACGATATCTTTGGTGGTCTCACAATGCAATTCGATGATTTAAAATTTCCTGCAGGAGATGGTGGCTGGTTT
Source organism: uncultured Gemmatimonadota bacterium (assembly GCA_964435265.1). GTDB lineage: Bacteria > Blakebacterota > Blakebacteria > Blakebacterales > Blakebacteraceae > CAYSYY01. Next base: position 4,489 of record CAYSYY010000303.1, on the reverse strand, counting down.
ACTGTTTTTAATGCCGAAGATTTACCCAACCCAAAACATGTAGAACAAATGTCAGAATATATTTTCTTTGCCTTTGCTCAGATGGCCTGGGTTGAGAAATGGAGTAGAGGATATAAAGATGAACCAGCCTTATCAAGCGAAAAGGGTTGGGAAGATTTCAGCCTTAGTGTCGGGGAAGTGGTTGATTTTATTAATAGACGGGGCTTGATAAATAATGTTAAAGGAAGAATTAGGTATCAACTTCCCACCCGAGAAATAATTGTTGATGTGACCACAAATAATGGTTTAAGTGATATAGAAAATATCGGAGGGAGAATGATTGGCAAGAGAAAAGCCGCCAGGGACTACCGACCCAGGGTTCAATTCCTAACCGCTCTTGAAAGATTGACAGAACATATAGAAGTCGAAGTTATTCGAAGAGAGTTGCGAACTCTGCCCGAGGAATTAACCTGTGTTTGCATAGACGTTAGAGGAAGATTTTATTTATCTATTGAAGATTTCGCCAACATACTTTATTCGGAAATACTAGACCGCGTAGAGATTCAAGATGCAATCTATGTGAGGGAAGATGAGACTTACATTATGTGGATAAAAGGATTAGTTTCTGATGAAAGAATTCTTCGAGTGGCTGTTAATAAAAGAGGTAAATTTGCAATAACAGGATTGGGAGAGAGCATGGTCCAGGGCGACTTATTAAGTCGAAGAGCACTGCGGGGAGTAAGCGAAAAAGTAGAAAATGTTGTCTTTAGTTTTGAAGAACATATTTGGTCTAATTTATCTAATATTAGAGTAGATTCTTCTAATATTTCCAGCCTAATTGATTCTGATTCGGGGGTTGTTATTTTGCCGACCGGAAAAAGTCAAGAAATGGTTAGAGGAAAACCGCAACTTGTTGTTCAAGATGCTTTAACGGGGAATTGGAAGTTTGATAAAAAGTTATTAAGAGAGGCGGTTGAAAGTTGGGCTGGGAAAAGAGA
>CAYSYY010000303.1:0-3502 GCA_964435265.1 uncultured Gemmatimonadota bacterium | reverse complement strand
GATGTCTTTGGGTTAGGGAAAATAACAAGGTTGCTTGAACAAAGAAAAAGAGGACAGATTATGTGTGTTTTACCTGGACATGATAATCAAAAAACTGAAGCAGCTACTTTTTATGGCAAAGAGGGACATATCTTTTGCCATGTTTGTCAGACATTTGTAGATCTTCCAATAGGGAGGTTTAAAAAAGCCCAGATGGTTGAAGGGTACTCTGTTGAAGATTATAGACAAGTATCGGTGGACAGGAATAAGGTGTTTACAGAAGCAAATAGAATTGCCGGGGCATTTGCCCAGAAAGAAAACAGCATTGCTAGAAGATATGTTGCCGAAAAAAGAGGACTAGATCCCGATGACGATCTTGGGCCCTTTGGATATATTCCATCTGAATTTTCGGAAGGATTGGCAGATATGATTGAAACAGAAACATTTAGAAGAATAACAACAAAAGGGGAATTGAAGGGAAACAGAAATTTAAGATTAACCCAATTAGCTGCATTTGCTTCAATTAAGGCATCACCCGAAGAAGAATTTATTAATACGCTCAGAAAAGTTATTGATGCGGTAGATTCACTTGAAGACATGTATCGGGATTCTATCTATAGTAATTTAACATTAGGAATGATTAAAAGTCTAAGAAGCAGAGGAATTATTGGAAGGTATAGTGATAACTCTCATCGATGGGGCGGAAGGCTGATATTGCCCATGAAATGGTTTACAAGTAAAGGCCAAAATTGGGAATTAGCTGAATCTAATTTTATTGCCAGAGGCATCATCTTAGATGGCATTAAGTATTTTGATGGAGGGGTTATTCATCATAAGGCATTTACCAACCAACCAAGAAAGAAAAGTAAAGATGGACTGTTATTACAATCCACGCCGCCAGGATTTTGGCTAAGAGATCCGGAAGCATTCCTAAGAGAAGTTGATGATTCTGTTATTGTTTTCGAGGGAGCATTAAACACGGCCTCTTTCGGAAGGATAAGGCCGGATTTGAGAAACATTTGTTTGACGATGGCTGGAACTGGATATAAAAACTTAATTGCTACCCTTAGATGGCTTGGAGTTAAAGGAGACGAAAGAGAGGTAAAGCGGGGAGCTGGAAAGAGAATAGAAAAAGTAATTTTTGCATACGATTTTGACAGAGGGGGAGTAGAAACGTTTCACCGAAATGCCAGAGAATTAAAGGCAATATTTCCAAAGATTGAGATTGGGACTGTCCGCAAATTATTACCATCTGAAATTGCTTCTTTTATTCCCCCATATAGTTTAAAAATATTCGGCGAGGGAGATGATCATGAAGGAATATTGTTTGGTGAAAAAGGAGACTTAAATGATTTAATTAGATTTTCTGAAGTTGCAGAGAAGATTTGCCCGCAGACTGGAAAAACCTATGCGCATGGCGGGGTAATTAAAGAAGATCAGACAATTTGGGATAAAACAAAAAGATATCGCAGTAGGCTCGACGAGGAATGCGAGGATGAGCTTAGAGAACTTCAACTAAAGCTCTTGTGATATGTTAGAATTCAAGCATGAGTTTAAGTGTTGGCATTGTAGGACTTCCCAATGCAGGTAAATCAACCCTTTTTAATGCTTTAGCTAATAGACGTTTGGCGGAGACGGCCCCTAGGCCGTTTACAACTATTGATCCTCACGAGGCCGTCGTAGGCGTGACGGATAAGAATTTGGAGAAACTTTCAGAAATTATTAAACCCGAAGAAACTGTTCCTGCCACAATTACTTTCATCGATATCGCTGGTTTAATTAAGGGATCTCACAAAGGGGAAGGATTAGGGAATCAATTCTTAGGAAAAATTAGAGAAGTAGATGCTATTATTCATGTCGTTCGGGCTTTTAAAAACGAAAATGTAAGCCATCTGCATGCCACTCATTCACCTGGTTCATTGGAACAAATTATTGTAGATGTCGAAATTGTTAATTTAGAACTTGAATTAGGCGAAATAAAAGACAAACCCGTTATTTATGTGGTAAATATTGATGAAGAAAAAATAGGTAGCAAAGAAGCAGGGGAATTAGTTGATAAAGTTAAAGATAAATTCAAAGGGGAAGTAATTGCTCTTTCTGCCAAATTAGAAGAGGAATTTATTGATTTAAGTAAAAAAGAAAAGGAAGAATATCTTGATTCTTTTAAAGTTAAAGATAGTGGATTAGATCGGTTAATTAAATCGGCATATAAACTTTTAGATTTAATTACTTTTTACACCATTAAAGGTGGGAAGGAACTTCATGCTTGGAGTATTAGGAAGGGATCAACAGCTATTGAAGCGGCCGAAAAAGTTCACACCGACTTTGCCAAGAATTTTATTAAAGCAGAGGTTATTAATGTTGAAGAATTATTTGAAGCAGGAGATTGGAAACAAGGGAGGGAAAAAGGGAAAATAAACCTAGAGGGAAGAGATTATGTTGTTAAAGATAGAGATGTAATTGAGTTTAAAATTGGAGGATAATATAAATATATCATGATGGCGGCAACACATTTTGTAGTGGGAGCAGCTATTGCCAAAGAGATCAATAATCCATATATTGCTTTACCAATAGCTTTTCTCAGCCATTTTGTAATTGATGTTATACCACATCACCAATTGAGGAAGTACAACCCGTGGCAACACCGAAAGGAAGAAAGCCGTAAAGTTTGGGATTTTTCGTGGCCCCTCGGTGTTCAAATGTTGGCTTTAATGAACTTGATTTTATTGTCAATAATCTTGCTTACCGCTCTCCAAGGAAAATTGACCTTTATAATATTATTAGGAGGTTTTTTGGGGGTTTCGCCAGATATTTATGAATGGTCTCGTTTTGCCTTAGGAATACCAGAAAAATTACCAACCTTACACTTTCTTCATAACGAGAAATCAAAAAGCTGGGATACTATTTGGGGGATACTCATTCAAGTCGTAGTTTTTGTTGCGGCAACTTATTGGTTGATGGCGTGAGCTAACTTTGTTATACTTTCCCTCGCACGCTTGACGTGCTAATTTATTATTAGGATATGCAAGATTACGAATTAACGGTTGTTCTGCCAGGAAGCGCCACCGCTGCCAAGAAAAAGAGCGTTCAAGAGGCTATTGGCAAAATAATCAAAACCTTTGATGGAAAGGTTGGCAAAGTTGAGGACCAAGGGAAGAAGGATTTAGCCTATCAAATTGCCAAAAACGACTCTGGCGTATTTTTATTTTTTCCTCTAGAATTAAGCCAAGAAGGAGCAAAAGCACTTCCCCAGAAACTTAATTTAGAGGAAGACATTATTAGATATCTTTTAGTCAGGAAGGAGAAATAAAAGAAATGGCACGAAGTTTAAACAAAGCAGCTTTAATAGGAAATCTTACTCGTGACCCAGAGCTTCGCTACACACCCCAAGGATCAGCAGTTTGTACTTTTGGTTTGGCAACCAACAGACAATGGACAACAGAATCTGGAGAGAAGAAAGAAGATGTTGAATTTCACCGAATTGTTGCTTGGAATAAATTGGCTGAATTATGTGCTCAACTTT
>CAYSYY010000302.1:451-4995 GCA_964435265.1 uncultured Gemmatimonadota bacterium | reverse complement strand
CGGATCGCCGATCTTCCTCACCGATCCATGTGTTATAAAAGATCTGGATGGTTATCACATTTTCTTCACGACCCTGTTCTGCCTGAGGGACGGGGAATACTACTACTCGTGGGATGCCGGGAATCCATTGGACTGCGACCTCGGCAACATGATCGGCACGGTGGGCTATGCCTTCTCTTCCGATCAGGGGCTGACCTGGGAATTCCGTACGAACCCGGTGGTCCTGCCCGGACCGGAAGCCTGGCAGAGCGGCGATCTGGAGACACCTTTCGTACTGCGGCAGGGAGACCTGCTGTATCTCTTCTATTCGGCGCTTGGATTTCGCGATGGCGTGGAATTTCAGAACCGGTATCAGATTGGAGCGGCAATGCTCGACCTTGGAGGAATGAGCATTCGCCAGGATCTCCTCTACGAAGGAGCGGTGTTCACCAAACTGCCGGATCCGATATTGCCCTACAACGTGACCACAACCGCCTTTGACAACAATACCCAGGAACCGAGCGCCATCATCAGGGACGGCAGGATTGAACTGTTCTATGTCGGTATCGGGCTGTCAAAACCGGACCGGGCCGTGAGTGCGTCCGGCCAGGATATCACCTCGGTGGGGATGGCAGCAGCTGTTTTCGATTCTGATCTGCATCTGATCTCCGGGAGCGCCGGTTATCTTGTCAACCGAGCCAATATCACCGAAGTGAGATATTCCGACGGTATCTATCATCTCTTCTACACGACGGACGGCTCAGGAGATTTTCACAAAGGGGAGAACATAGGCTATTACCGGTCGTCCGACGGTATCAGCTGGCACGGGCCGGAACTCCTTTTGGAGCATGGGCAGGGTTCTGATTTCGACAACTGGGGGATCATGGCTCCGACCGTGGTGGTGGAGGAGAACTCCCTCGTCATGTTCTTCTCAGCATGGGCTATACAGAATCATCCCTGTTTCCCGATTCCGCTCACGCCCGATACGCGTTTCGGAATGCCCTTTTCCGGCGAGAGGAAATGTATTTACGGGTCGGTGGGACGGGCGGTCGCTCCCCGTCCGGATGAGAGATGAGTTTTTCAATGAGGGCAGCAGGCAGTGCTCCGGGAGCTGCGATACCCCGGGAGTCACGCCGAGGGGGCGATCTGTTTTAAGACCCGCTTGCGATCCTCGGCGGCGAGGTGGCGCTTGCGGATGCGCACCGCGGCCGGGGTGACCTCCATCAGTTCGTCCTCCTCGATGAACTCCAGCCCCGACTCCAGCGTGAGCTCCCGCGGCGGCTCCAGCCGTATGGCCTCATCGGCGGCATGGGTTCGTATGTTGCTGAGCCGCTTCTCCTTCAGCACGTTCACGTCCAGGTCGCCGGGCCGTACCCGTTCTCCGACGATCATGCCCCGGTAGACCTCGTCTCCCGGGTTGATGAAGAGCGTTGAGCGTTCCTGCAGGTTGTTCAGTGCATAGGCCACCGCTGCTCCGCCCCGGTCGGCGACCAGCACCCCGTTCCGACGTCCCTGGAGGGGGCCGGCCCATAGACCGTATTCCAGGAACCGATGGTGCATGATGCCCTCGCCGCGGGTGTCGGTGAGGAATTCCGACCGGTAGCCGAAGAGCCCGCGAGACGGGATCCTGAAGCGCAGGCGCAGGGTGCCCCGGCCGGTGGTCCGCATGTCCAGGAGATCCGCTTTCCGTGAGCCCAGACCCTCCATGACCACGCCCATCATCGTCTCGGGTACCTCTATCATCAGCTCCTCCCACGGCTCCAGGCGACGGCCCGCATCGTCCTGCTTCTCCACCACCCGGGGGCGGCCCACCTGGAACTCGTAACCTTCCCTGCGCATCGTCTCCATCAGGATCGCCAGATGCAGTTCCCCCCGGCCCGACACCGTGAGCACCTCGGGCAGCGGAGTCTCCTCCACGCGCAGAGCCACGTTGCGCTGCTGTTCCCGGAACAGGCGTTCCCGCAGCTGGCGGGAGGTCACGTATCTGCCCTCCCGACCGGCCAGGGGAGCGTTGTTCGCGGAGAAGTCCACCGAGATGGTCGGTTCTTCCACCGCGATACCTTTGAGGCGGTCCGCCCGATCCGGATCGGCCAGGGTCTTGCCGATCCCGATCCCCTCCACTCCGGCCAGCGCAATGATGTCGCCGGCCGAGGCCTCCTGGATGGGGATCCGTTCCAGGTCCCGGAATCCGTACAGCTGGACGACGCGCGCCAGATCGCCTTCTTCCTCGTTCACCGGTCCGGGTTCTCCGAGGGGGAGTACACGGACCGTCTGCCCAATGCGGATCCGGCCCCGTTCGATCCGGCCGATGGCGATACGCCCGACATAGGAGCTGTAGTCCAGGGTCGAGACGAGCATCTGGAAGGGAAGATCGGGATCTCCGGCGGGTGCCGGGACATGAGCGACGATCGCTTCGAAGAGGGGCGTGAGGTCCGGACCCCGCACGCCCGGTCCATCCGCCGCCCAGCCCTCCCGACCGGAGGCGTAGAGGAACGGGCAGTAGAGCTGTGACTCGGAGGCTTCCAGCTCCAGGAGGAGCTCCAGGATCTCATCGTGGACCTCGACGGGACGAGCGTCACGGCGATCCACTTTATTGATCACCACGATCGGCGCCAGGCCCAGTCCCAGCGCCTTCCGCGTGACGAACCGGGTCTGGGGCATGGGGCCTTCGGCCGCGTCCACCAGCAGGAGCACTCCGTCCACCATGCGGAGGATCCGCTCCACCTCGCCTCCGAAGTCGGAGTGGCCGGGCGTGTCCACCAGGTTGATCTTCGTCCCGCGCCACCAGATAGCGGTGTTCTTGGAGAGGATGGTGATCCCCCGCTCCCGTTCCAGCTCATTGGAGTCCATGATCCGATCCCGGACCTGCTGTCCGGCCCGGAAGACGCCCGCCTGACGGAGCATGTGGTCCACCAGGGTGGTCTTCCCGTGGTCCACATGGGCGATGAGAGCGATGTTGCGGATGGACACAGTACTGCACCTGCCTGGGGCGCTCGGGAGCGCACGTTCCTGGATCGGGGTGATCGGTCACGAATCGCGGGCGGCATAATATACGCCGCCGGGGCGCCCGGCGCACGTATTCCTGCGCTTGAGACAGAGAGTCTCGAGGAGGGGCCGGACGCCGGCGCAGACCGCAACCGGTGGCTCACTCCGACAGGGTTCTCGAGAGGATGAGTTCGAGTACCAATCCTTCGATCCTCTCGAAATGCCTGACACTCCCCGTCACCAGGACGAGACCGTGATGGAGTGCGGTGGCTGCTATCTGGATGTCGGCCTCAGGAATCGTATTCCCCTCCGACTCGAGACGGGCTCGGAGCCTGCCGTACTGCCGTGCGACGGCAACATCATAGGGCAGAACGGTAATCGACGGGAGAAGCCGTCTCTCGATATGCACAAGGTGGTGTTCACTCCGCTGCGTCCGGAAGGCACCACGATAGAGCTCACCGATCGATAGCGCGCTGGTGAATTGCTCACCACGCGGGATCGTCCGGAGCCGATCCATTTAATCGGGCAGCGGCTTCCTGCGCATGGCCTCAGAGAGGGCATCAGTATCGAAGAGCCAGGCCATGCTACTCCTCCAGATCAGGCACTATCCGGTAGGCAGTGAGGGGAGCCTCCGCCACGATGCGCACGGGATCTTCGGAGTCATCCCACCCCCCCGCCAGGCTGGCCAGACCGCCCTCAGGACCGGCGGCGCGAACGCGATCCAGCTGTTCGATGTTCTCGGGCCGGACTATTGCCGCCACCGCTTTGCCGTGACGAGTGATGACCACCAGTTCACCTATGTCCACCGCCTCCTGCTATCACTATCCGTCATCTCCGTTCTCACTCTCCGTCACTCCTGCTCTCACTCTCCGTTATCCCGGTGATGCAACCGCCAGGCATACAGAACCACCGCGACCGCAGTGGCCAGGTTCAGGCTTGAGACGCCGGCCGGCATGGGGATCCGCAGGTGCTTCTCCGCCCGCTGCAGTACCTCCTCCGACAGCCCCCCGCGTTCTTCACCGAAGGCCAGAAGAGCGCGATCCGGGACCGAAGCGGCCGAGAGCTCCTCGCCGTCGGGATGGACGGCGAGGAGGGGGCGATCGCACTCCAGCAGTCCCTCCGCCCGGGTGGTCGGCACCGCGTACTGCAGCCCGGCCCCGCCCCGCAGGGCGACGGGATGCCAGGGATCGTGCTCGCCGGTGGTGATCACACCGACCGCGCCCGCGCCGGCCGCTACCCGGACCACGGCGCCGATGTTGCCGAGGTGAGACGGCCGCTCCAGGAAGACGACCGGTCCGGGTTGCGGATCGGCGATGACAGCGGCGAGGTCCCCCACCCGACGTCGGGCGATCGCGATCACTTCAGTCCGGTGCGGCTGAGGTGAGAGCTGCTCGAAGAGGGTGCCGGAGACCTCAACGGCCATCCCGGGCAGGCGAGCGGCCAGATCCGGCGCCAGGAACTCAACCAGCCGCCCTAGTTCGGGAAGATTCGAGCTGACGATGAGGTCGATCCCGGCCCCGAATCGCAGGGCGTGCTTCACGACATGGAATCCCTCCAGAACCGCCAGCGAGGGATCCCGT
>CAYSYY010000302.1:0-441 GCA_964435265.1 uncultured Gemmatimonadota bacterium | reverse complement strand
AGTGGGGGCGCGATGCTTTTGTCGCTAAAATGGGCGGCGAAGCGATTCAGGATTGAATCCGGCTGCATCGCTGTCCCTTCCACAGGATCCACGAAAAGAAGTCAACGAGAGGACACTCCCATCCGGAGCGCGGCAAGTCAATACTGCTGTTCTCTTTCACGTGAAATGGGCGCCGGATTCACCAACGCATACCGGCCACCGGTCGCGGTGATCCGGCGGTTCCTCCCGCGGGGAACATGATCTGCGCAATGACGGATGGCCCTGTAAACAGAGGCTGCCCGGAAGGCGTATTATTATTATGTTAGGACTCCTTATTTGACGGCTCCAACCGGGAGCGGATGTGATGGGAACGAGAGGCTCAACCTGGCTGGCGGTGATCGGCGCGGTCGGACTGCTGCTGGCGGCCTGCGCCCTACGCCCGCAGGCCGTTCCGGAGCGATC
>CAYSYY010000301.1:1369-5001 GCA_964435265.1 uncultured Gemmatimonadota bacterium | reverse complement strand
AGGTGTTGTCGGGGTAGAAGGTCCGCCCGAGCACCCACCGGATGAGCCCCCGCTTGGGCTGGGCCATGGAGACCACGTAGGAGCCGGCTGAGTACACCCGCCCCTCGTGGACGAACTCCGCGGGTGCCTGCTCCACCGTCACTCCCTGCCCCAGGAGCCGGTTCACCAGCTTCATCATGGTGAGTGGGTCATGCTGCGAGGCCGGGATCACGTAGGCCTTGACCTCTCCTTCCAGACCGCGCCGGGTCTGCCGGTGCGCCTTGTTGTAGGCGTTCCTCAAGAGGGTCTCCCGGTGTCGGGAGGCCAGCTCCAGCGGGGAGAGGGCGGCGATCTTCTGCAGTTCCACGACGTCGCGCACGTGCCACCATCCCCCCGGCCAGGGATGGGGAAAGGTCACCTGGGCCTCGTACTCCGGGAAGCCCCGGCCACCGTGGAGCTGGTCGGGCTGGATGTAGATGGGCGTGGCCAGCCGGGTGCTGGCCCCCTCGGTGAGCATCCCGGCGATGTTGTGGAAAGGAGTGATCCAGTGGAAACCGAAGTGCCCCCAGCCCGAGTAGATGGCGCCCCCGATCACCCCGGAGAGCCCCGCCTGGTCCATCTTGTATCCCATGAAGCCTCCCCACCAATCCATTTCCCACCAGACCAGCGGGTCCGCCTCGGGCCGGATCGGCTCGGCGTAGGGGGGGATCGATATCCGGGCCGTGGTGGAGCCCATCTGGTGATGGTCGATGTAGCCCTGGGGGATCCACTCCCGGAAGAGGATCCGGGCTCCGTACTCCGATTCCACCGTGTTGGTCATGAAGGCGTCACGATTGTTGTCGTGGCCGGTGTAGGGGTGGTAGAGGACCGGGAGACTGGCGCCCTCGTACTCGGTCCCCACCCACTGGTTGTACCACTCGGTGACCATGATCTCCCCGTCGGGGTTGAGGCAGGGGATCATGATGGCCACCGTGTTCTCCAGGATCTCCCGTATGACCTCGTCCTGCCGGGTGGCCATTTCCCAGGTGACCTCGGCGATGGTCTGGCTGGCCGCCACCTCCGAAGAATGGAGCCCGAAACTCTGGACAAAGACCACCTTCCCGTTCCGGATGGCCTCTTCGATCTCCGCCTCCGAATGACCGCGGGGGTCCTGCAGGACGGCGTTGAGCCGCTGCAGTTCCTCCAGGTTCCGCAGGTTCTCGGGAGATGAAATGAAGAGCACGATGAAGCGGTTCCCCAGCGTGCTGGGCCCCATGTCCCGCACCATGACCCGGTCGCTCCGCTCACCGATGAGGTCGTAGTACCTCAGCAGGTCGTCCCAGTGGGCCAGCTTCCGGTCTGCTCCCATCTGGAAACCGAAGAACTCCTCGGGAGACGGGATCTGCTGGGAGACGGTCCGGGCCGGGGTGCCCAGCACGGAAGCGAGCAGGAGCCCGGAAAGGAGTGCCGAGCGGATAAGGCGACGCGGTGCCATGGGATCCTCCGGAGGTTCGCGGGTGGGGCGACCTTTCCAGCCTACTCAGGATGCGAAGGTACGGCAAGTGAACCCGTATTACCCGGCATCCGGCGCACTCGCGATCAGTTCGCGGACCCGATCAGCTGTAAATATTAGAGTCGACCTGGATCAACTATGGGGGAGCAGAGCCGTTGGGTGGAAGCTGAGAGAGGTACTGCTGCTGGCTTTCAGTAATCCTTCCGGTTAATATGGTCCCCGATCGAAGCGGCGGTTCGCCGGGAAGGGCCCGCCCGCCGGGAAGTCCCCGTGCCACCGGAGAGAAGAATCCCCTGTCCGGTCTTGCGCGGTAACCAGTAAAGGAGACTGCCATGCTTTGGAAGCGATTGTCTGCGTCTGCATTGCTTCTGCTCGTCATTGGCCTTGGGGGGGGGTGTGATGAACTCCTGCAGAACAACAACGACAACGACGATCCGCTCGCGGCGCTGGTCGGGACGTGGATCACCACCGCCCATACCATGGTCAACACCGCCAACACCGCTCAGCAGGTGGACCTGTACGCACTGGGTTACCGGGTCACGTTGATCGTCGAAAGCGACGGCTCATACACCATCACCTTCACCGATCCGGAGGGTTCGGATACGGACACCGGTACCCTGACCGTGACGGAAAGCGAGATCATTGTCACCTCCGACGGGGGCGGCAGTCTCACCCTGTCGTACGTCCTCGTGGGTGGGATCCTGACCCTGACCGACACCTCCGAGTCGTACGACTTCGATGACGATGGGACCGACGAGGCGGCGACAACGGTCATGGTCTTCCAGCATCCCGGGTCGAGTGGCGACCTGACTCTCAGCGATCTGGCCGGCTCGTTCATGGCGAATACGTTCGTGATCACCGACCAGGCCAACGCCTCTAACTCGTATGACATGATCAGCCGGGGCGGTTTCTACACCCTGGTGCTCGACGCCAGCGGGAACACCCAGGTCGTCATGCTGTTCCCGGGTGACGAGGACGGAGTGATCCACTTGACGGGAACGAGCACCCTCTCCGGCGACGGGACAACCCTCACTACCGATTTCCCCGGCACCGAGGCTGACGGCACGGTCACCGTAACGGTGGAAGGGACGTCGGTGACGCTCACCCGCTCCGACGTCACCTGGGACTTCGGTTCCGGTGAGGTACCGGCGACCTTCACCATCAGCCTGATTCCGGTCACAGGGCCGGCCATGACCGACCTCGACGGGTACTGGAAGGAGACGAGCCAGCTGCTGATCAACCCGGAAAATACGAGCCAGACCTACGACGACATCGGCCGCAAGATCGCCATGACCGTCCAGATGACTTCCGGTGGGATCTTCAGGATGTGGGACCTGGGGTACCGGGAAAGCGATAGCGACGAGAGCTTCAACGACATCGGTGAGGACACCTACACTCTGATCGGGAACGTCATCAAGATCGGCACGACCGATCCGATACTGGTGCAGCTGACCGAGAGCGGTGACGACATCATCCTCCACGGTTTCGATCACCATGACTTCGATGAAGACGGGACCTCTGAGTGGGCCGCCATCCAGCTGACATTCGAGCCGATCACCGAGCACGCCGTATCAGACCTGGAAGGTGCCTGGGCGACCACCGCCTGGACCTATGTGGGCAAGGACGACCCGTCCACCACGATCGACACCATCACCGACCGGCTCGACATCGTCACCTGGGTCTTTGACTCGTCCGGCGGATTCGAGGTGGTGCAGTCGAGAGTGGGTGAGGATCTCGAGCGGTTCAGCGGGACCGCTGAACTGTTCGGGAACATCTGCAGGATAGATGGTGGTGAAGGTGACTACATGTACACCGTCTTCGATCTCAGTGGATCGGCCCTCGAGATCAGCATGACCGACTGGGCCGATCCCTTCGGGACGGGGACCTCGGAATCGTGGCGGGTCGATGTCCAAACGGAGTCTTTCACACCGGCGGTTTCAGCTGAATTCGAAGGCACCTGGGGAGCAACCCAGTTCGTCTTCTCCGATCCTTACGGAGTGCTCTCCCCGTACGACGTGCTGGCTGCCGGCGGTTCGTTCGATTTCCAGGCCAGCGGCGAGGGAACGTGCCACTTCGAGGTGTACATCCCCAATGAGGTGAACGAGTCCGATAACGGAACCTGGGAGATCTTCGGTGACCTCATCATCATTACCGCCGATTC
>CAYSYY010000301.1:0-1359 GCA_964435265.1 uncultured Gemmatimonadota bacterium | reverse complement strand
TCCAGTACACTATCGGAGCGAACGTCAACACCCTGTACTGCAATAACAATTCGTGGGACCTCGACGGTGATGGCACCGATGATCCCGCCCTGCTGAACATCACCATGGTGCCGCCGGGCAACAACTGACCGAAACCGGACGATGGTGGCATAAAGGGCGTCCCCCGGGACGCCCTTTCTATATCTAAGCCGAATTGGTTTGTTCACGTATGACCACGTATGACGGCCAAGTTGAGAGTGCAGACTAGGGCACAATAGAATAGAGAGAAGATGCCCATCCTTTAGATCAAAGGAGATATTGAGATGCATGCATTGGATATAATATAAAGCACTAGGCAGAAATACGAATTCTACCTCGAATGACAGATATTGAATGCCAACTTTTATCGATGTTAACCAATCATGACCCAGGGTATATGCAGTTGACCATATCTCGACGCCAGGTCCATCTTGGTACAGCTTACCTGGCCCTATAGCTCAGGTGGATAGAGCAGCGGTTTCCTAAACTGATCTGGCCGTATTTGCATGTTCTTGCAAGAACGGTAGTTAGCAATCCCGCAATAAGTTACACGGATCATCTGTCTGCTCCTGTCGCTACTGCCGCCCGAATAGGCCCGTGTGGAGGGCACCAGGAAACAAGCCATTCTCGAGCAAAGATGTCAGATCAGAAGGCCGTTGAAGTTCCGATCACCATCTAGCGGGAAGATCTTCTCTGAGTCGACCGGAGATCTTTAACAGAGCTGACCATCGGGAGAGCCAGCGCTCGAGCGTGGCCCAGCCCGGGTGAGGGTGCCCGGTGGTTAGTTGATGTTACGGATACCTCAGGCCCTGCAAGATCGGGATGATTCGATAGATTGTCGTAGTGAAAACTCCTGTCTCCTCATCTTCAATCCGGCCCATCAAAAGCCCTTTCCTGCATGTGCCTGTCCAAATCGGCTGGCGGGAATAACCCAAATACTCTCCTGCAGGGCTCAGGATGAGAAAGAGGGGGCCAGAAGACATATCCAGGGCAGTGACCATACGCTCGGCCACACGCAACCAATAGAAGCTGCTGTCGTCCAGAAAGACCGCCTCCCAAAATGACTTCTGAGCCGGTATCCTGAGAGCATTCAGAGCCGCTCTGGCGCGATCGGGCTGCTGCTCCTTCCGCCTTTCGTATTCCTCCTGGGCCGCCTGCCTTATCTGTTCCTGCTCCTCGGATGTGACTGGTGCCGGTTCAAGATCGAGCAAGATACGCTCGATGACCTCACCATCGGTGTTAAACCAGGTCAGAACCGGTTCAATCCCCGTACTCATGAGTATGCCCCGATCAGGGAAGAAGAGCAGTTCGGGATTGCCGATATACTCCATACGTCTGGTG
>CAYSYY010000300.1:0-5011 GCA_964435265.1 uncultured Gemmatimonadota bacterium | reverse complement strand
TTCCGACGCCGTCAGCGACTCCAGGCCTGTTCGAGATTGCTGCTGACCGCTCTGAGAGTTCCGAAGCGCTGGAAAGCACGGGAGCGGGCTTCCTCTTCGCTCATGCCCTGCGCCATGAGTTCCTCGGTCAAGCCCTCGATATGGAACCGGAGTTCCTCATCGATGTTCCGCTCCAGTTGGTTTACGGTTTCCCCCAGACGGAGGAAGTTCTTCCAACCCGATGGATTCCTCATCGGACCTCACCTCGTGCTGGCCGTGTGTCCTGCCACGTGACAGGTTTTACGTGACCGGTCACGAACACGCGAATACCTGCGACGCTGGGGCCGGTTCCATAAGGTCTAGGTCTTCAGGCTCCGCTTGACGAAGAAGAAACCCGCCGACAGGGCGATGATGATGGCCGACATGCCGAGCAGCATCTCGGCGGAGATGCTCGCATAGTCCAGAATGATGATCTTCCGGGCCACCGCAACCATCGCCACCAGGAAGACCACTTCGACGTGGACCTTGTCCTGCTCGAGATAGGCCTTGATCGTTTCCAGGAGTTCCAGACCGATCACGACCATGAGGAAGAAACCAAAGACCTCCAGCATCTCGGCGATGTTCAGGAGCAAAACCGGTCGTATGGCCAGCTGCTGCACCAGGATGATCCCCAGCTCGATCGTCGAGGCCAGTACCGCCAGCATCATCAGAGCGAGCAGAGCGATCACGATGCTCTTCTCGAATGTCTTCAGTATCCGTGTCATTGTTCTCCTGCCATTCCGTTCGGGCCGTGTCGCCACCATCATGCCACCCTTCGATGACGGAGACAATGAAGCGACTGCCGCGGTATACCGTTGCTAGGAGCCTGTCGGAGTAACCGGCGAACGCCAACGCAGTCGGCCGGATGCCAGTGCAGACCGCAGCCGGTGGCTTACTCCGACAGGCTCCCAGAATCCGGAAACGCATAAAGAACACCGACGGAATGCGTTGGCGCTCCCTGGGCGGCCTCGTTGCGGAACAGGGTGTTGCGACGCCGGATACAGGCGTCACACCGGCCTTATCATCGTCCCTTTCTCAGCGCGCCGCCGGATAGGCGGCGAAGAAGGGCTCCAGTCCCTTCCTGATCGCCTGATGGAAGCTCTTCTTCCACATGTACTTCGCCCCCATGATCCCGTAGGTGATGTCGATGATCAGCATGGTCAGTCCGGTGAGCATCAGGCCGGCCTTCAGGGACTCCGCGGCGGTATCTTTCTTCTCGACGAACTGCATGGTCTCGGGATCCCATTTCTGTTCGGTTGAGGGATTGGTCATGGCGGCCGCGGTGAGCAGGAAGGTGCCGTAGTTGAAGACATAGCGGGTGTCGCCGCTCAGATCGAGACGGGCGAAGAAGTCGTTGGCGCTGGTGAGGTAGATCTGGAACGTGATCACCCCGATCCAGTGCATCTCGGACATCAGGATGATCTGGGCCGATTCGAAGAGGGTGCCGTAGTAGGGCACGATGATGGCGTCCACGTTCAGCTCCCGGGCCAGGTCCGCGAACTTGTCGCGGGAGTTGGGCGTGTCCTCGAGCGGCAGCCCCGAGCGTTCGAAGGTCGAGACCGAGGTCGCGTAATCGACCACTTCGAAGCCCCGCTTCTGGAACTCTTCGGCGGCCGTCTCCCAGTTGTAGGAGCGCCAGCTCTCCGGATCGGCCAGGTTCAGGGGGAGCCGGTTCGGTACGATCGCCACCCGCCGGATCCGGACGTCGCTGCGCTGGATCGAGGGCTCGAAAAAGAAGGTGGACGAGGAGGTGGTGGTGGCACATCCGGCGGCCGTGAACAGGAGCACGGGGAGCAGTGCGGTGAGGGTCCATCTGCCGATTTTCATTTCCATGCCTCCATGAGAGCAGGGACTGTTTGGGTATGGGGTTGCGGATCAGGCTGCCGGTCCTTCACGAATTCCTTTTCTCGCGGCAGCGCGCGATGAGCAGCTGGAGTTCGTCGAGATCGTCGACGAACTGCGCCGTTCTGAAGTAAAGCCTGACGTGCCGTTCGCCTTCTGAACAGCGACGGGCCAGGAGCAGGCAGCGTCCCAGCTCCCGGTGTACTTCGGGACCGGTGGGGTGGAGGGCGAGGGCGGTCCGCAGATACTCCTCGGCCCTGCCGTACTCCCGATCCCGGATGCCCCGCACCCCGGCCCAGTACGGGCCGAGGAACAGCCGGGGCCGGCCGGTGAGCACGGTCTGGACGTCCCGCTCCGCAGGCGGTCTCTCCTTCGACCAGAGCGCCTGGTAGAGGCGGGCGGCGGCGGCCGAGGCGGCATCTCTCTGCTCCAGGCGCCCGATCAGATCACCGCCCCCGGTTCCCGAGAGCAGGACGCGCAGGCCGGTTTCGGCCTCCGCTGTGCCGGGAGCCCGTTCCAGGGCCTCCAGGAAGGCCGCGGCGGCACCGACCGTGTCGCCGGAATCGGTCAGCAGGCGGCCGAGCAGGCTGCGGGCCGGTCCGTCCGCGGGGACCTGGGATACCGCTTCCCGCGCCAGTGAGATCGCCCGCTCCCGGTTCCCGGCCACGGCCCAGGTGTTGGCCAGCCAGAGCAGAGCGCTCAGGTCGTCCGGGTCCTGGTTCCGGGCGGTTTCGAACGCTTCGACGGCCCGTCCGGGATCGTCCAGGTTCAGCAGAGCGATCCCGCGGACGAGATGGGCCGCCGGCAGGACGGGCTGTTCGGAGAGGGCCCGCTCGGCCAGGTCGAGGGCCAGCAGGTAGTCGGACCGGCGGCGGTTCCGGGCCGGATCCTGCCCGGGCAGGGGAGCCCCGGAGACCAGGAGGCGCGCCCGGTGGAGTCCTTCGGCCGCCCGGAGCGGAAGCGGCGGCGGGGGGGATGCAGCTGTCCGCCGTCGGCCCGATTCGAGGCGCAGCACGTTCACCAGCCGGGCGCCGATCTCCTGCTCCAGTCCGGCCAATCGCTCAGCCGGGGCACTCGACTCGACGATCTCCCGGAGCTCAGCGCTCTGCACCTCCAGTACCCGTACCTGTACCTTGATGTCGTTGCCGACCACGGCAACCGATCCGGTCAGCAGGATGCCTGCGCCGCTGAGGCGGCCGACGTCCACCCGGCTCTCGTCGGACACGGCCCCGCTCACCTGCAGGGCGATCTCTTCGAAAACCTGGGCCAGGAACCGGCGCTCGACCACCGTCACCGCCCCTGAACGCAGGAGCGTGCGTTCGATCGAATCGGTGATCTCGGAGGTCAGCCACGATTGGGCCGGTGGCAGATCCTCTCCCTGCAGCTCCAGGACGGCCACCGTGAGAACCTCCGGATCCTGCGGGGGCGATCCGGGGAACGGTGCGGCGGCACCGGCCGGAGAGGGGAGACCGGCCGGGAGAGGGCAAAGGAGGAGGCAGAGAAAGCCGGAGACAAAAAACCCGACCGAAGGGTCGGGTCGGGTATAGGGATGGTGGTACGTCGCTTACCTCTCGTTCCGCAGGCTCACCCGACGGAGCGGATCCATCGTCCGCATAGTCTTGTACAAAATACCTGTTGCATCGCCACACTGCAATCTTTGTTGCTCGTCGGTATCCTGTATTCCTCCTGTCTTGCTCGCAGGTGCTGGATACTGCTCCGTCTCCGGAGGGCGATCGCGGTGACGGGATGCCGGGATAAGACTGGACATCGGGCGGCATGTATGGCAGAAAGGTGACAGCGGCATACACCATGAATGCTGAGGCGCCCCATGAACATGCACTGGCAGCCCGCGCACCTCGAAGTCGTCGTGGTGGTGGTCCTCTTCACCCTGCTCTATCTGATCCACCACTTCCAGTGGCTCGCCCGGCCGCTTCTGCGCCTGATCGATCGGGGCACCCCGGAGGAGCCGCCCCGGCACCGGCACGCCCTGGTCCGGCGGCTCTCGGGGATGGTTCTGCTGGGGGTCATCCCCATGATCGTCCTCCCCCTCGCCTTTGACCGATCGCTGTCCGACTTCGGTTTCTCCGTGAACCTTGAAGTGACGCCGGAGCAGCTGCTGGCGGTTCCCCTGCTCATGGCCGTCTCCTACCCGCTGCTCCGCCGCTTCGCCCGAAGCCCCGAGGGCGCGGCCTCCTTCCTGGATCTCCACGCCGGGCGATGGACGCGGGAGCACTTCCTGATCCACCTGCTGGGTACGATCGGCTACCTGGTGGCCTATGAGTTCGCCCTCCGGGGGTACCTGCTCTTCACCCTCGCCGGAAGCATGGGGAGCTGGCCGGCCATCGCCGTCATGACGGCGATCTATACGGCCGTTCATCTTCCCCGGGGACCGGGCGAGGCCTTTGCCTGCACCGCTTCGGGATTCGTTCTCGGATACTACGCCCTGGCCACCGGCTCGATCCTGCTCCCCGCAGTGGGCCATGTGTACTCCAACCTGGTTCCCGAGTACCTTGCCTGGCATCGGGGCCGCCGGGAATCCGGGCCGGGCTGCAGTTGAACGGGGAAACGTGATGAACGGGGCGAACGATCAGACGCGACTCCCGACCGGTCCGGATCCTCTCCGCTGGGGACCGGTCCGCATCGCTGCGCCCGCGGGGCGGTGGGTGAGCGGACTCGTCCTGGCCGCGGTTCTCCTGCTCGGTTGCGCCTGCGGGCGAGGGATACGGCATGCCGAGCTGGCCGGCGGATCGCTGGGGATCGCCCTGAACGGCCGCGGTGAGATCCGGCGGCTCATCGATCTGGACTCGGGACGTCATCTCACGCCGCGCGGGATCCGCTCCCCGCTGCTGAGCGTGCGGATCGACAGCGTTCTGCACCCGCCGCACGCGCTGCGCTGGCGCCGCGGGCGGGGCACCCTGACACTGCGCTATGCCGGCGGGATAACGGCGACGGTCGGGGTGGTCATGCATCCGACCCACCTCACCTTCGAACTGCTCTCGATCATGCCCGAAGAGCCGGTCGAGCTCGTCGTCTGGGGACCGTACGCCACCACTATCGGCACCACGATCGGCGAAACCGTGGGCGTGGTGCGCGATTCGGTCTTCGCGATCGGCCTGCAGGCGCTCAATCCCAGGACCCTGGGCGGTTTCCC